>JBQTJD010000937.1:0-1607 GCA_052387475.1 Anaerolineales bacterium
CTTGCCGCCTCCTGCAGAGCTTGGCCGGAGAGTGAGTCAGGCGCAGCCAGTACTGCCGGCAGGCCGCTATCGCTCCCCGCGCGCACGACGGAGTCCAGAGGGATCTTAGCCAGCAAGAAGGCGTTCAGCTTCTCGCTCAATCGCTCGCCCGCGCCCTCGCCAAAAATATATTCGCGTTCTCCACAGTGCGCGCACACATAGTAACTCATGTTCTCAATCAGGCCCAGCACCGGCACGTCGAGCTGGCGGAACATCTCGCCGCCCTTGAGCACGTCGGCGGCGGCCACATCCTGCGGGGTGGTCACCAGCACCGCGCCCGCCAGCGGTAGCGTCTGCACCAGAGTGAGTTGCACATCGCCGGTGCCCGGCGGCAGGTCCACGATCAAGTAATCGAGCTGACCCCACATCACATCCCGTAGCAACTGGCGGATGGCCTGATGCAGCATGGGGCCGCGCCAGATGACGGGCGCTTCCGACGGAACGAGCAGGCCCATGCTCATGACGGTGACGCCATGCGCCTGAGGCGGGAAAATCTGATCCCCAAAGGCGAACGGCTGCTCGCCTGCGATGCCCATCATCAGCGGGACGTTCGGGCCGTGGATGTCGCCGTCCAGAAGCCCAACGCGATTGCCCATCTGCGCCAGCGCCACTGCGAGGTTGACGGCGACGGTGGTCTTGCCCACCCCGCCCTTGCCGC
Organism: Anaerolineales bacterium; assembly: GCA_052387475.1. Classification (GTDB taxonomy): domain Bacteria; phylum Chloroflexota; class Anaerolineae; order Anaerolineales; family UBA6663; genus JANWXR01. The sequence continues at coordinate 698 of JBQTJD010000937.1, forward strand.
TGGCTACGGCGACGATATGTTTGGCGTCCAAATTGAGCCGCGAGGTGTCGCGCAGTTGTGAGCGCGGGCCGGTCTCGAAATGGATGCGCACGTCTTTGACGCCGGGGATGGAGAGAACGGCTTTGCGCGCTCGGCGTTCGAGCGGAACTTGCAATGGGCTGCCCGCCTCCCGCAGTTGAAGGGTGAAACTTACGACACCGGCCTGCGCGGCCACGTTCTTCACCATCCCCAGAGAAACGAGGTCGCGGTTGACCTCCGGCTCCAGCACCTTGCCCAATGCGGCGAGGATTTGGTCGGGTGTGACCGGTGCGGGCGATTTGATAAATCCGAACAAGCCTTTCATACTCGCCTACTCAACCACGAAGGCACAAAGACACGCAGTCTCACACAGCTTCGTGACTCTTTGTGTCTTCGCGTCTTTGTGTTATAGCGTCAGCGGTTAACGCCGGCCGGATATACCCTCGCTTTTCGGCAATCACATCCAGATGGAGCGTCGCCAAATTTTCCACAACTAGCATATCCACTGGGATTGGGTCAAAGGTAACAACGACTTTGAGGTAGTTGCGGCAAACGGCGCAGGTCTGCACGCTGTACTTTGCCTCCTCGCCCTCCACTGTAATATAGCCAAGCTGGTGATGGTCTTTGTTGTCGCAGAAGGCGCATCTCAGGCGAGGGTAATACCAGCCGGAGCCGCACATGCCGCAGCGCAGCCGGCGCGCGCCCTCTTTACCCTGAATTTCGGAGAGCAACGGAGCGCCGCCACACACCGGGCATTGGCCCCGCAGCCAGTGATCGAAATCCAATCCACGCAATGATTTCGCCCATGCCCGGAAGGCCGGTCGCAGGCTGTTCTCAGCCAGCAGGCGGAGCAGGCCAGCGTCCAACTTCAAGACTGAGGCGGCCAGTTCAG
>JBQTJD010000938.1:0-5538 GCA_052387475.1 Anaerolineales bacterium
TTTGCGCGCCCGGCGACCCTTGATATGCCCGATACCGCCACACGAACTACTGTGAAAAATCAAACGTGCCGCGTACGGTTAAGGGGCGATATTCGAGCCGCTCAACGTCGCCGGAAAAATCGAGCGTCTCGAGCGGCGCGGCTGACAGTGCCAGGCGGGCTTCAATGCGGGCGTTCTCGGCGCGGCGTTCCTGCCAGCGCGAAAGTTGCCAGAAGCCCAGAGCCAACATCCCAACAGCAACGATGGGGATGGCGAGGAGAGTGAGTACCCGCAGCCACAGGGGGGATGGATGTGCTTTCATTTTCAACTGGATGGATCAGTCTTCCCGGACGGTAGCGCTTCGTCAATTTGATTCGGATGGATAGGAGTCGAGGCTTTAGCCGGGGACTGCCGCCTGAAGGCTCGACTCCCGCATCCATCTTTTTCAACCTGACAAAACAGTAGGCAATAACGCCGCTAGCGCGTCAAGCAACTTATCTACATCGTCGCGGGAATTGTAGGCCTGCAACGAGACGCGGATGACGGGGCGGCCCTGCCAGCGGTACACCGGCACTTCGATGCGATATTCGTCGTACAAGCGTGATTTGAGCACAGCTACATCACAGGGCGGCAGCGGCGCGGGCGCAAGCGAAGCTTGCACTGGAGAAAGTGCAACAGTAGTTGCAGCGCTAAGCGGCGCGGCCACCATTTGCACGAAGGCTTCCGGCCCGCTGAACGGGGCTTGGCCGGTAAGAGCAGCCAAGCGATGTTGCACCTCCACCGCCAGTGCGTGGCACTCGGCCCGCACCTGCTCCCACTCATTGGCGCGCGTAAATTCTATCGCCGCCGGCGTCGCCAGATAGGCGGCGATGTCGCGCGTGCCGGTGTACTCGTGCTCATCGATAAAGCGCGAGGGGCCGGGCGCATCGGCCTCGTAGCCCCAACTGACAATTAACGGCTCGATCAATGGTTGCACTTCGGGTCGCGCGTAGAGGAACGCCGAGCCTTTGGGCGCGCATAACCATTTGTGGCAATTGCTCGTGTACACATCCGCGCCCAACGTGTCGAGCGCGAGCGGCAATTGGCCGACCGTGTGCGCGCCATCCACCACGGTGAGCAGCCCAGCTTCGCGTGCGCGCCGGCATACCGCCTCCACCGGAAAAATCAACGCGGTGGGCGAGGTGATGTGGCTGAGGCAGATGACGCGGGTGCGCGGGGTGACGCCCGCCCACAGCGCGGCGATGAAGGCTTCCGGCGTGGTGAGCGGCAACGGAATCGATTGCGTGACGAGGCGTGCACCGGTCTGCCCACACACAAACCGCCACGTGCGCTCGATTGCGCCATACTCGTGATCGGTGGTGAGGATTTCATCGCTTGGCTGTAATTTCAAACTACGGGCCACGATGTTGAGGGCGACGGTGGCGTTGGGCACGTAAACGAGATTGTCGGCGACTGTGCCCACATACTCGGCCAACGCCTCGCGGGCCGCTCGCATCAGCCCGTTGTAGCGCCGCCCGATGAACTCCACCGGCTGGCGCTCCAACTCACGTTGCCAGCGTTGATACTCCTCGAACACCGGCTTAGGACATGCGCCAAAGGAGCCGTGATTGAGGAAGGTTACTGTGGGGTCGAGCAGGAAGGAGTCGCGGAAGTCAGGGGCCATGGATTGATCTTATCATCCGGTCTCACCATAGCGGTCTACATATCAAATACGAGTTAAGCAGTTGAATTAACAACCTACTGAATATGTCGCCCTGAGCGCGTACGCAACGCGTTTGCATTGCGTAGGTCTTTTCGCGCGAAGGGCCTGTTTATGCCCGGAGGAGGCCCTTCGCGCGAAACCGGTCGGGCAAGTCAAGGGCCGCGCTAGCGCGCTCAGGGCGACATGAACTGTGTAACTCCTATCAAAATAAGCACGCCCGGCGATGAAGTCGCCGGGCTATGAACCGCGCCCGCTGAAGCGGGCTTGAAGGGCGATGCGGTGTGTGTCGCCTGCAAGCCGGATTGATCCGGCGCCGCTCCTAGCCCGGAAATTCATTTCCTTTGGATAGAGTCTAACTCGAATGAAAGCACCGCTGTTCTTCCCCGCCGTCCGATAATCCAAAATCGAACTCTCGACTCGAGCCGTTCCCTTTTGCCCTCCACTGTTCGCGCCTATAATCCGCCCGGTAGTTGGCAAACCGAATAACCTTCACCGGTGACTATCGGCACAGGCTTCAATGGCCCTCAAAAAATCCGAACTTTACTCCTCGCTCTGGCAAAGCTGCGATGAACTGCGCGGCGGCATGGATGCCAGCCAGTACAAGGACTACGTCCTCGTTCTGCTGTTCATCAAGTACGTCAGCGACAAATACGCCGGCGTGCAGTATGCGCCGATCACGGTGCCCACGGGCGCGAGCTTCAAGGATATGGTCGCGCTCAAGGGTAAGAGCGATATCGGTGACCAGATCAACAAGAAGATCATCGCGCCGCTGGCCAAAGAAAACAAACTGTCCGATATGCCGGACTTCAACGACCCGACCAAGCTGGGCAGTGGCAAGGAGATGGTGGATCGGCTGACCAACCTCATCGCTATCTTCGAGAACCCGGCGCTCGACTTCTCGAAGAACCGCGCCGAGGGCGACGACATCCTGGGCGATGCCTATGAATACCTGATGCGGCACTTCGCCACCGAGAGCGGCAAGAGCAAGGGCCAGTTCTACACGCCCGCCGAGGTCAGCCGCATCATCGCGCAGATCGTCGGCATCCGTGAGGCAAAGACTAGCGCCGCCACCACCGTGTACGACCCGACCTGCGGCTCTGGCTCGCTACTCCTGAAAGTGGGCGACGAGGCCGCCACCGCCGTCACACTCTACGGGCAGGAGAAGGACGCGGCGACCAGCGGCCTGGCCCGCATGAACATGATCCTGCACAACAATCCGACCGCGCTCATCATGCAGGGCAACACACTGACCGACCCCAAGTATAAGGACGGGGACACGCTCAAGACCTTCGATTACGTGGTCGCCAACCCGCCGTTCAGCGACAAACGCTGGAGCACCGGCCTCGACCCGCTCAACGACCCGCACCAACGCTTCCAGCCCTTCGGCACGCCGCCCGCCAGGCAGGGCGACTACGCTTACCTGCTGCACCTCATCCGCTCGCTCAGGAGCACGGGCAAGGGCGCGTGCATCCTCCCGCACGGCGTGCTGTTCCGCGGCAATGCCGAGGCCGACATCCGCCGCGCGCTCGTGCGCAAGGGGTACCTCAAGGGCCTCATCGGCTTGCCTGCCAACCTGTTCTACGGCACCGGCATCCCGGCCTGCATCGTCGTCATTGACAAGCAGGACGCCCACACGCGCAAAGGCATCTTTATGATTGATGCGAGCCAGGGCTTTATGAAGGACGGCCCGAAGAACCGGCTGCGCGCTCAGGACATTCACAAGATCGTGGATGTGTTCACCCGGCGGCTCGAAGTGACCGGCTATTCGCGCATGGTCAGCTTCGCTGAGATCGAGAAGAACGAGTACAACCTCAACCTGCCGCGCTACATTGATAGCCAGACGCCCGAGGACGCGCAGGACATCGCCGGGCATTTGCAGGGCGGCATCCCCGTTGCCGACGTGGACGCGCTGGCCCGCTACTGGGCCGTCTGCCCGGGGTTGCGCCAAACGCTGTTCAAGCCGCACCGCCCCGGTTATCTCAATCTCGCGGTGGAGAAATCGGCGATCAAGCCCACCATCTACCAGCATCCCGAATTCGCCGCCTTCATCGCCGGCATGAACGCCCACTTCGCCGTGTGGCGCGAAAAGAGCGCGGGGGCGCTCAAGGCCTTGCAGCGCGGTTTCCATCCCAAAGCCATCATCGTTCAGCTTTCCGAAAGCGTGCTCGCGCACTACGCGGTTGTACAGACGCATCATCATGCGTCTCTGCAATTGAATGACCCTTACGACTTGTATCAGCACGTGATGGATTACTGGGCCGGGACGATGCAGGACGATGGCTACCTCATCGCCGCCGACGGCTGGGTGGCCGAGACCTATCGCATTATCGAGAAGGACAAGAAGGGCAAGGAAAAGGATAAGGGCTGGGCGTGCGACCTTGTACCGAAACTCCTCATCGTCGCCCGCTACTATGCGAAGGAGCAGGCAGCGATTGACCAGCTCGCCGCCGAGTTGGAGAATGTGACGGCGCGGTTGGCCGAATTACTAGAAGAGACGCAAGATTTTGCGTCTCAACAAGGCGAGGAGGGCGCATTCTCTGAACTCGATAAGGTAAACAAGCCCCACGTGGCCGCGCGGTTGAAGGAGTTGAATCTAGAGGGTGAAGGCGCGAGCGCGGAGGAGAAGGTTGCGCTGGAGGAGTGGCTGCGGCTCAACAGTGAGGAGGCCGAGTTGAAGCGGCGGCTGAAGGATGCCGAAGCGGACTTGGATGCCAAAGCCTACGCCCACTACCCCACGCTCACTGAGGCCGAGGTCAAAACGCTGGTAGTGGAGGACAAATGGCTGGCCGCGCTGGAGGCCGCCATTCACGGCGAGATGGATCGCGTGAGCCAAACGCTCACCCAGCGCGTGAAGGAGTTGGCCGAACGCTACGAGACCCCGCTGCCGCAGATGCAGGACCGCGTGGCCGAGTTGGAGGCGAAGGCGAACGGCCACCTGCAAAGGATGGGCTTCTCATGGAAGTGAAGCCCGGCTACAAGCAGACCGAGGTGGGGGCAATTCCTGATGACTGGGAAGTAATCAGACTGCCTGAAGCTGTTTGGTACCAAGAGGGCCCAGGAGTACGGAACTATCAGTTTACGAACAGTGGTGTCAAGCTGTTCAACGGAACAAATATCGAGAATGGAAAAATCGTTCTTGATACCACGAGCAGATACATTTCCGAGCGCGAAGCTTATGGAGCTTATGCTCATTTCTTAGCCGATCAGGGCGATATTGTGATCGCGTCTTCTGGTGTCTCAGTGAGCAGGTTTGATGAAAAGGTTGCCATGCTGTCGAGTGAACATCTGCCTCTCTGTATGAACACGAGCACAATGCGATTCAAAACTCGCTCTCCGCGATTAAGCAAACTATACTTTCTTCATTTCCTTAGGTCGCAACTCTTCAAAGTACAAATAGGTGGCAAAGCTACGGGGTCTGCACAACTGAATTTCGGCCCAGCGCATGTTAGTGTTGTTTCTATCCCAATGCCCGCCCGCGCCGAACAAGAAGCCATCGCCGGGGCGCTAAGCGACGCGGACGCCCTCATCGAGGCCCTGGAACAACTCATCGCCAAGAAGCGCGCCATCAAGCAAGGCGCGATGCAGGAGTTGCTCACCGGCAAGAAGCGCCTGCCGGGGTTCAGCGGGGAGTGGGAGATTCGTGAGCTGCGCGAAGTCTGTGTGAAGATCCAAGACGGTACACATTTTTCTCCGCAACTCGGCGGGAGCGATTTCCTTTATGTGACTTCCAAAAACATAGGATACGGAACTTTGGACATATCTTCAGCCGAGATGATTTCTGCGGCTGAACATGCCAAGATTCATGCTCGGTGCGATGTGGCCAAGGGCGACGTGTTGCTAACCAAGGATGGTGCCAA
>JBQTJD010000939.1:0-3360 GCA_052387475.1 Anaerolineales bacterium
CCCGTTCGTTCCTGGTCAGCGAGGCGGCGATGGCGAAGCGTCTCGTCCGGGCTAAATACAAGATCAAGGCCGCCAACATCCCCTATCGAGTGCCGGCAGCAGCCGACCTCCCTGGGCGACTCCGCGCGGTCCTTTCAGTGTTGTATCTCATCTACAATACCGGGGGCGATGACCCCGAGCGGGCCTCGTTGCGGAGCGATGCAATTCGGCTTGCCCGCTCACTGGTCGAGTTGATGCCCAACGAGCCCGAAGCCGCCGGGTTGCTCGCGCTGATGCTGCTGTGCGAGTCGAGAGTGCCGGCGCGCAGAGAAAAGGGAGCCCTCGTGCTCTTGCGCGATCAGGACCGGACCAAGTGGGAACGCACACTGATCGAAGAGGGACATGCAATCGTACACGCCTGCATTCGTCGCAACAAACCAGGCCCCTTCCAAATCCAGGCCGCGATCCAAGCTGTGCACTGCTACGCCGACTCATTCGAAGAAACTGACTGGCCACAGATCGTCGCTCTGTACGATCATCTGTTTTCAGTCATGCCCACACCGGTGGTTGCCCTCAATCGGGCCATCGCCATCGGCGAGACGGACGGCCCAGGCGCTGCGCTGACTGCTCTCGACGCAATCGCATCGGATCTCGACAACTATCACCTGATGCACGCAGCTCGCGGCACGACGTTGCGCCGGCTTGGACAACGAGACGCAGCGAAAGCCGCCTTCGAACGCGCCGCCCAACTCGCAGCGACGGAGGCGGACCGGCGGTTTCTCGAGCAACAAATTGAAGAGTTGGCCGAGGCTGACGCGCTCTGGCCCTATCGGTCGGATGGATTGAGTGGATGACCAAGCGAAACCAGTGCTCGCTGATGGCACTTGAGTTGCTCCGCCACCGGTCACGTGCCACGCCAAAGGCATCGGGAGCAAGAAACTGACAGTCAGGTTACGTTCGTCCAGGCCCGCCCATGCCAATCATCATCACCGAACAGCGCCCCGACTCCCCTGAAGCGGTGCAACTTATCACCGAGCTTGAAGCCACCCTCGTCTCAATGGGCTATCCATCGGAAAGCCGGCATGGCTTTAGCGTTGAGAAACTCGTGCGCGAAGGCGTCGCCTTCTATGTTACACGTTCCGACGGGACACCCGCCGGCTGCGGTGGGGTGAAGGTCTTTGGCGCGGAATACGGCGAAGTCAAGCGCATGTTCGTGCGCGCGCAATATCGCGGCCTGGGTCTGGGCAAGTTGATGCTCGATCACCTGGCCGAGTACGCCCGCGCCCGAGGGGTAACGGTGTTGCGTCTCGAAACGGGGATTTATCAAACAGAGGCTATCGGGCTGTATGAAGGCTATGGCTTTCAGCGCCGCCCGCCGTTTGGAGAGTATCGCGACGACCCGTTGAGCCTCTATTTCGAAAAGTGCGTGGCGTGACGGCGCTGTGGAATGATGAAGAAGCCTTCATGCTGACTTCATCGTTCGTTCACTGCCCCATTGATAAAGTGAAAGCATTCACCACCCCAACGCAGGTGCGTGGGGTTGCAGCCATCAATGGAGCCGAGATGAACCACTTGCGCCGCCCTCACCTTTTATTCAGCCTGCTGGCCCTAATCATCAGTGCTTGCGCCGCACCCGGCGCGACTTCGGCCCCGCCCGCCGCTGACCCGGTGGCGTGTCAGCCAGCGCAGGGCGAGACGGTCGCCATCGCCACAGCCAAGTTGATCATCGAGTATCACCACACCGCCGGCGACATCGGCGTTCACGGCGCCTTTGACGATCACGGCTGGTCGGAGTTGTGTGTGTATGACCCAAGCGGCGTACAAGTGCTAGCCGTCAAACCGCAGGCGCAGTTGAAGGGGCTAACGATCGCCGGGATATTTTTCGAATCCCGCGAGCCGCCCATGGCCGAGTTCTCCTTTGCCGATCTCGAAGCGAAATTCCCCGAGGGCCAATACGAAGTGCGCGGCACGAATCAGGACGGAACGCGCCTGGCGGGCGTGGCGACGTTCTCGCACGCCGTCCCTGCCCCGCCGGCCGTTACCGCTCCAGAGTTAGCCACAGAAGAGCAGGCCGCCGACGTCATCGTGCCCATCCACGACCTCGTCATTCAATGGGAGGCCGTGACACAAACAGTGGGCGGCATCCCGGTGACGATTACGGGCTACGAGGTCATCCTCACGAAGGTCGAGCATCACGACCCACATGGGTTTTCCCAGCCTATCTACGATGTGCATCTGTCGCCCGACCGCACCTCGCTGGCCGTGCCCGTGGAATTTCTTGAGCCGCAGACCGTGTACGAACTCGAAGTGTTGGCGCTGGAAACGAGCGGCAACCAGACGATTACCTCGGGCTTTTTCACGACGGAATAGACCGCTAGCGCGAATTCGCTCGCCGTTTCATGCCGATTTCATCGCCCGCCTTTATACTCGGGCCGAGGCGAGACCGCATGCGTGTATTGATCGTCGAAGACGAACCCAAAATATCGGCCTACGTCAAACGCGGGCTGGAGGAGCAGGGCTACGCCGTTGATGCCGCCTTCACTGGGCGCGAAGCCTTGCACTGGGCCGAGACCGTCAACTTCGACGTGATCATCCTCGACCTCCTGCTGCCCGAAATGGATGGCCTGGCGGTTTGTCGCGAACTCCGGCGGCGTGAGTGTCAGACTCCGATTCTGATGCTCACCGCGCGCGATGCTGTAGATGACCGTGTGACTGGCCTCGATGCCGGCGCGGATGATTATTTGGTTAAGCCGTTCGCGCTGAAAGAATTGCTGGCCCGCCTGCGCGCCCTCACCCGCCGCGCTGCCGATGCGCCGAAGTCCACTCTTCTGCAATTAGCCGATCTGACACTGGACACACTGACCCGGCGGGTGAAGCGCGGAGGCAAAGTGATTGACCTCACGGCCAAAGAGTATGCGGTGTTGGAGTGCTTGCTGCGAGAAACGGGCCGCGTGCTGACGCGCACGCAGATCGCCGAGCACGTCTGGAACTATGATGTCTACAATCAGTCCAACATCGTGGATGTTTACATCCGCAACCTGCGGCGCAAGATTGACGACCCATGTGAAGTAAAGCTGATTCATACCGTGCGCGGCGCGGGCTACCGCCTGTCCACCGAAAGCGACGATGCAACGGCTTAAGACTCTCCGGGTGCGCTTTGCGTTGTGGACGGCGTTGTTGTTGCTAGCGGTCTTGGCGACTTTCGGAGTCTATGTCTACGGAAGCTTGGCGAGCGGATTGTCGGCGGCGATTGACGAAGCGCTGGCCCTGAGTGCGTCACAAGTCGGCGCGGCGCTTGATCTTGAAACGGGACAGTTCGCCGTACCGGACAGTTTCGCCGAAGAGCCCGAGATCGTGAGTTTGCTCGCACGCGGATACTCG
>JBQTJD010000940.1:0-25386 GCA_052387475.1 Anaerolineales bacterium
CCATGGGCTTCGATTTTCTCGACCCGCTGCCACAACTCATGCGCCTCGTCGAAGCCAACAACGCCGACTCCGAAACCAAGTTCGTCGTCAGCGACCCGGAGACCGCGTTTCAATACCTCGCCACGCAGGCCCTGCCCGAGTTTGAAGTTGATCTCAATCCCATCTGGCAAGCCTTTTACGGCTCGCGCCCCTTTGCCAAGATCGCCGACAAGGAGAGCGAATATTTCCTCACCGCCAACGACAAATTCGGCGGCGACTCCAGCGCGTGGTACACCGCCACCTTTAGCGCGCACTACGACAACCTCGGCGCGGTGAGCTTTGACACCGTATGGGAGACCGCGCAGAAGCCGCGCTTTCAGAAAACGGTGGAGACGGCGGCGAACGACCTCGCGCGCACACTCGCCAACATCGCCAGTGGGATTGATGCGCCGCTCGTCGTCTTCAATCCCACCTCGTGGGCGCGGAGTGAGGTGATTGAGATTGCGAAGGGTGAGGCTGTCAGCGGATTACGCTCGCAGGCTTTGCGTGGTGGGGGGATGGCGTTCCGCGTAGAGGCGATTCCGTCGGTGGGGTGGGCGTCGCTGCGCTTAGCCACTGCGACGAATGAGGTGCCTGCGGTCACCGTCACCCAATCGGCGAGCGGCGTCACCTTGAGTAACGGCCTCGTCACCGTCGCGCTCGACCCGTCAGCCGGCGGCGCATTCTCAATTCTCCAATCCTCCAATTCTCCCAATTTACTTGCCGGCCTCGGCGATGACCTCACCTATTGGTCGGACACGGGTGACATCTACGGCGCACGCTTCGGCGAAATCGTGGCGCGGGCGAGTGACGTGCCTGCGCAAGTGGCCGTGCTCGACGAAGGCCCGTTGCTCGCGCGCGTGCAGGTGGCGCTCAGCCTCGGCGGGCAACCGGTCACAAAAACCGTCACCCTCCGCGCCGATAGCCCGCTCGTTGAAGTCGCGCTCACGCTCAACGCCATCCCCGAGACCAGCGCCGTCGTCCACACACACACCAATCTGCAAACACAATCGCGCACCGATGATCTGGGCTTCGGCGCGTTCACGCACCCATTCGACCCGCAGCCCATCGCATCGGGCGACGTCACGTATCGGCGCAAGATTTTTTACCCGACGATGTATTGGACGGACGTGTCTGACTCTACCGGCGGCCTCACGCTCATCACCCACGGTTTGCAGGGTATCAGCGGCGTGAGTGAGTTGGGCATCCTGCTCGTGCGTTGGGTGACGGATAAAGATGGCGAGGGTCTGAGCGACCCGGACACGCATACGCTGCGCTACGCCTACTTGCCGCACGACGGTTCGATGCCCGCCGCATGGCAACGAGCCTATGAATTCAATCAGCCGCTCATCCCGGTTTGGCGCGCCGGCGAATCCATCACAGTGCAGCTTCCCTTTCGCGACGATGTGTACGCGATGCCCAATCAGCAATCCGCAATCACAAATCCGCAATCCTTCAGCCTGCTCTCCGCCGTCGGCGGCCTCATCGCCGATGTTATTCGCAATGGCGAGCAACTCAAAGCCTTAATTTTGGATTACGACCCGGCTACGCCCGTAACGCTCACCTCCGGCCCGAGTCAGTTCACCGTGAACGGCCTCACGCCGCAGTGGGTGTCCATCAATCCCTGACTGACCATGCCACCCTTACCCTGGAAAACCATCACCACTCGCGAGGTCTACCACAATAAGTGGATGCGCTTGCGCGAGGACGTTGCCGAACTGCCGAATGGCAAGCAGACAATTTACGGCGTGGTGGAATGCGCCGACTGCGTGGCCGTGCTGCCATTTGTGGATGATGACCACGTCGTGCTGGTGCGGCAATACCGCTATGTCTTCAGCGAAGACCATCGCTGGGAGATTCCCTCCGGCGGCGTGAAGGCCAGCGAGACCGGAGAAGCCGCGGCCCGCCGCGAGTTGCGTGAGGAGGCCGGCTACGACGCCGGTGAACTCCTCCACGTCAGCACGTACTTCACCAGCAAATCCATCATGCGCGAAACCGGACACTTGTATGTCGGTCGCCATCTCATGCGTGCGCATGACGTTCCGGATGACACAGAGTTCTTCGAGATCGAAGTCTTTCCTTTTGATCAAGTCGTACAAATGGTCGCGGATAGCGAAATTCGCGACAGCATGAGCGTCATCACCATCCTGCATGCCGCGCGGCTCAGGGCGGAAGGCAAACTGTAGAGACGACCCAGCGGGTCGTCTCCGGCTGGGGCGTCTCTGCCCGGGCCTGAAAGGAAATTCACATGAACCCGAAACTCGAAAACACGCTTCAGAACATTGGCCTGCTCATCGCCCGCCTCGCGCTGGGCTATTTGTTCTTCACCCAACTGTGGTGGAAGCTGCCGCCCACCTTCGGCTGCCCGGCGGACTTTGCCCTCACGACCGGCACACCCCAAAGGCTCCAACGCACCGGCGGCTTGTGCGATTGGATTGGCATCGAAACGGTCTGGTCGCAAGCGCCTAGCCGCCCGGTGCTGGCCACCGTAGGCGGGCCAAATTGGTCAGTCGATATCAGCCCCATGGCGCGTCTGAATGGCGCGTTTCTGGAAGGATTCGTCCAACCCAACATCCGCTGGTTTGGCTGGGTGGTCTTTGGCATGGAAGCCTTCATCTTCGTCAGCCTGTTTTTTGGCCTCTTCAGCCGGCTGGGGGCGTTGGTGTCCATCGCTCAGTCTTTGCAGTTGATGATCGGCCTGGCGGGCATTACCAATCCGCCTGAATGGGAATGGGGTTACAACCTGATGGTCGTGCTCTCCATCGTGCTGGCTGCCATCCCGGCCGGGCGCTGGCTGGGCGTTGATCAGTGGCTGAGGCCGAAACTGATGGCCGCCGCAGACGGGGGCAATGCGCTGGCGAAAATTCTGGTTTGGTTGACGTGAAAGTCAGTTGTAATTGGTAAACGGTAATTACCACTCACCAATTACCGTTTTTATGACTCGTCGCAACTTCCTCCTCCTGCTCCTCGGCGCGGCCTCGGTGTTGCCGTACGCCGCCGCATTGGGATTGGGCGACTTGCGCAAACACACACCGGGTTTCGAAGTCGCCTACTTCGGCGCCTTTGCGCTTTATCTCGTCGCCTGTGCGCTGGTGCTCCGCATGCATCATGCATCATCTTTCGGCAAGCTCGGGGCAAGCCGTTTCACGCTATTCGTCATCGCTGCTTTTGCCATTGTCTTCCGCCTCATCCTCCTCCCATCCTCTCCCACCCTCTCCGATGATATGTTCCGCTACGTGTGGGATGGCCGCGTGCAGGCGCAAGGCCTCAGCCCGTATCAATATCCGCCCAATGCCCAAGAACTCATTGAACTCCGGCAGCCGGTGTATGGTCAATATTGGAAGTTCATCAACCGCAAAGAGTCCGTCACTGTTTATCCGCCCGGCGCGCAACTGGCGTACGCCGGGTTGTGGCGTGTGGTCGGCGACAGCGTGCTCGGCTACAAAGCGGCCTTCGTGCTCGCGGAGTTGCTGGGCGCGGTGCTGTTGATGCAGTTGCTCAAGCATTTCAATCAACCCCCGGAGCGCGTGTTGATTTATTTGTGGAGCCCGCTGCTGATTTTTGAAGTCGCGCACGCCGGGCATGTGGATGGGTTGATGTTGCCGCTGCTCATCGCCGCGTTCTGGGCGCGGGTGAAAGATCGGCACATCCTGCTCGGCGTCTGCCTCGGTGCAGCGACGGCAGTGAAGTTCTTCCCGGCCTTGTTGCTGCCTGCGCTGCTGCCGATCTCGTGGAAGGATTTGCGCCCGGCGCTTCGAACCGCCGCCATCTTCGTCGCAACGCTCGCGCTGACGTATGTGCCGTATTTGTTCACAGGACCCGCCATCGGTTTTCTGCCGAAGTATTTTGACGAGAACTTCAACTTGGGTCTGGCGCGCACGGCTTTCGAGGTGGCTGATTATTTTGGATGGCAACGGGCGCTGACCGTGAATGTCGTGACGTTTGGCGGGCTGGCGGTGATGGGGCTGGCGTTCACCATCAGGCCAGCGGCAGATGCGCGGGCCGCACTTCTCCGCTGCGTGTGGCTCATTGGCTGGTTCACGCTCACCACGCAGAATCTCTTCCCATGGTACTTGCTATGGTTGTTGCCGCTCATCGCGTTGTTCGTGGAGCCAGGCAAGCTCTTCGGCTTCAAGCTCGCGCCGATGACGGCGTGGCTCGTCTACAGCGGCACTGTAATGTTCGCGTATGTGTTCTTTGTGCGTTGGCGCGTCATCCCGTTGGCGCAGGCGGCGGAGTATTGGCCGTTGTACGGCCTGCTCATCGCCGCTGGAGTCGCCCGGCTGTTGAAGCGAGAAAGGCAGGCCAGTCATGAACCCGTCTCCGCAATTGCGTGAAGGTGTCTGGCAGGCGTACTCGCACGTCGCCGAGGCCCCGCAGGCTGAGCACCCGTTCAAAGTCGGCCGCGCCTTCGCCGAGGGGCTGGGTTATCCAGCCGAGTGGTTCGACCGCGTGCCCCCGGCTGCCCTCGAAGCGTTCACCGGCGTCTCGTGCGTGTCCATCTTCGCGGAGTTACCCGAGGGCGCGCGTGTGCTCGACCTTGGCTGCGGCGCGGGCACTGATTCGCTCATCGCGGCGATGCGGGTAGGTGACTCAGGCCATGTCACAGGGGTCGATTTCAGTGAGGCAATGTTGACCCGCGCGCGACGCTCCGTGAGGGAAGCCGGGTGCTGCAACGTGACCTTTCAACTCGGGGACGCCGAGCGCATTCCATTGGACGATGCTTCGATTGACGTGGCGCTCGTCAACGGCATCTTCAACCTCAACCCGGCGCGCGAGCAAATCATGCGCGAGCTGGCGCGGGTGGTGAAGCCGGGCGGGGCGCTGTTCTGCGCCGAGACGATTCTGCGCGAGCCGCTCACCGACGAGGAGCGGGACAACCTCACCAACTGGTTTTCGTGAGTGGCCGGCGCGAAGGAAGGCGTGCCCTTCCTCGACGAGTTCCGCGTCGCCGGCTTCCGTGAGGTACAACTACTCCGCGCTATCCGCAATACGCGCACCGGCAATCCGAAATCATTGGCGGCTGAGGTGGTCGCAAGGAAATGAGAGAAAGGAAGGAAACAAAGGAAACCCGCCTCGACCTATTTCTATCGTTTCCCTCATTTCCTGTTTTTGAATGAACGTTGCCGTCATCATCCCCGCCCTCAACGAAGCCGAGTGCATCGGCGCACTGGTGCGCGAGACTTTCACGCAGCCGCTGATTCAGCACGTCATCGTGGTGGATAACGGCTCGACAGATGGCACAGGCGATGTCGCGCAGCATGCCGGGGCGGAGGTGGTGCGCGAGCCACGGCGCGGCTACGGAGCAGCCTGCGCGGCGGGTGTGGCCGCCGCCGAGGGCGCGGAGGTGCTCGCCTTTATGGACGCCGATTACAGCTTTCTGCCGCAAGAGTTGCCGCGCGTGCTGGCCCCCGTGCTCGAGGGCCGCGCCGATCTCTCACTCGGGTCGCGCGTGCTTGGACAGGTTGAACGCGGTGCGATGCCGCCGCAACAAATCTTTGGCAACTGGTTAAGTGCCGCCCTCATCCGCTGGTTGTACGGCGTGCGCGTCACCGATCTTGGCCCGTTCCGAGCGGTGCGGCGTAGTGAGGTGTTGGCGCTGGATATGCGCGAGATGACCTACGGCTGGCCGACCGAGATGCTGGTGAAGATGGCGCGTCGCAAGCAACGGATCATCGAAGTGCCGGTGAGCTATCACACCCGTCGCACTGGGGAATCCAAAGTGAGCGGCACCCTGCGCGGCTCGGTTCTGGCTGGGTATCGAATATTGAGCGCGACGTTTCGGTATGCGTTTTGAAGCTAAACCGCGCAGACGCTGGCGAACTCGTTCGCACGCACGCAAAGAAAGCACAAAGACTATGTTGTTAGCTTCGCGGTCTTCGCGTCTTCGCGGTTAATTTTTGAGTCTCTATCGGTTGCAAGTCGTTGACATGTGAGTATGTCTCTTTCACTTCCCGCTCCCCTCACGTTTCACCTGTCGCGCTTCACGATCCGCCGCTGGACGGCCATGCTTGCGCTCGGCGGCTTGAGCGTCGCGCTGTATTGGGGTGGATTGCTCGTGTGCTACAACCTGTTTGCCATCGGGCCACGCCCGCTGGCCGACATCGCCAAACTGACGCGCAATCAGCCTCTAGGGCAAGCGGGGTTCGTGCTGACCTTTGCTGCGCTGTCGGGCGTGTATTACCTCGCGTGGCGGCTGGCGCGCGGCCCGCAACCGCGCGCGATGTGGGTGGCCGTGTGCACGAGTCTGCTGGCGATGAACGTCATGTTGCTGTGGCTCTATCCCATCGGCGCGGCGGATGTGTTCGACAATATCGTGCGTGGTCGCATCACCGCGCAGCACGGCGGCAATCCCTTCTACCAAACGCCGCGCGAATTCAAAGGCCAAGATCCATTCTATGCATACGCGGCCTGGCGTGATGCCACCTCGGCGTATGGCCCGCTGTGGGAGGTGATGGCGGCGGGTACGAGTCAGATGGTAGGTGACAAAGTGGTGGACAACGTCATCGCCTTCAAATTGCTCAGCCTGCTGTTTTATGCGGGCTGCACTGGGCTGATTGCCCGTTTGCTGCAGCGGCACGCGCCCGACCGCGCCTTGCAAGGCACGCTGCTGTTCGCGTGGAACCCATTA
This sequence comes from Anaerolineales bacterium, assembly GCA_052387475.1. Lineage (GTDB taxonomy): Bacteria > Chloroflexota > Anaerolineae > Anaerolineales > UBA6663 > JANWXR01. Next base: position 6,650 of record JBQTJD010000940.1, read on the forward strand.
GTGATTTACGAAACTGCGGGCAATGGCCACAACGACATCGTGATGGTGTTCTTCATCCTATTGGCGCTGTATGCGCTTTCGCAGCGGCGCTTCACGTTGAGCACACTGGCGTTGATGGGTGGGGCGCTGGTCAAGTTCATTCCCATTCTGCTGGCGCCGATAGTGGTGGTCGTCGGGTTACGTGCGATGAAGAGCCGGTGGCAGCGGATCGCTTTTGTGGTGACGACCGCTTCGGCCTGCGCGTTGCTCGTCGTCGCGGCGTACGCGCCGTTTTGGCGCGGCGGCGACCCGTTGGGCCTGGCGCGGCGCAGCACGTTGTTCACGACCTCACTGCCCGCGCTGGCGCAAGTTCATCTCGAAGTTTTGCTCGGCCCCGAACCGAGTCAGCATATCGTGGCCGAACTCGCGCTGTTGCTCACCGGCGCGGCTGTGTTGGTACAAGCGTGGCGCGTGTGGAGTAATCCGCAATGGGCCGTGATGGTCCGAGCTTTTACCTTCGTGTTGCTCTTTTATTTGCTCTTCACGTGTCTATGGTTTCAGGCGTGGTACGCGGTGTGGCCGCTGGCGCTGGCCGCCCTCCTGCCCGAAGGGAAACTCTCGCGCCTCGTTGTACTGCTGTCTTACGCGGCGTTGTGGAAGACCATCTTCTTTGACTTCGTGCTCTATCGTGGCGGCCCGCTGCCGCCCCGCGTTTGGCGTGAAACCTGGCTGGGCGTCCTGACCTTAGGGTTGAGTTGGGCTTACGCCGCCATCTCAAATCTCAAATCTAAAATCTAAAGTTGCATGTTCGCCCTGCTCGTCATCGCCAAGCGCCCCGCGCCTGGGCAAACCAAAACACGCCTCACGCCTCCGCTCACGCCGGAACAAGCAGCTGAGCTTTACGAGTGTTTTCTGCGCGATACCCTCGATGTCGTGCGTGCAGTGCCGGATGTCACCCGCCTGATCAACTTCGCGCCGCGGGATGCGGCTGAATACTTCGCCCGGCTCGCTCCTGACTTTGGCCGTTTGCCGCAAGTGGGTGCGGATTTGGGTGAGCGCTTAGATAATGCCCTCACCCATTGCCTGCGCGAGGGCTTCACACGCGCTGTCATCATGGATAGCGACAGCCCTACGTTGCCGGCCGAGTACTTGCGGCAAGCCTTTACCGCGCTGGAGGCCGCCGATGTGGTGCTCGGCCCATGCGAGGATGGCGGCTATTACCTCATCGGCCTCAAGCGTCCCGCCCCGCGCCTCACCCGCACCGTGCAGATGTCCACCCCCAACGTCTTGCGCGATACGCTCGCCATCGCCGCTGAAGAGTCGTTCAAGGTGGCGTTATTGCCGGTCTGGTACGATGTGGATACTGCCCAGGAACTCAGCCGCTTGCAGAGCGAGCTGCTGGGCCATCCCGATGGCTCCGCCAGCGCCGCCCCCGCAATCGCGGCGGCTACCTGCGCTTTCCTCCAACTTGGCTGACGGTACACAACTTGCATTCCAATCCAGTTCAGATTATTTTCTAGCTCAAAATGAGCCGCTCAAAATGAGCCGCGCACTCTAAGCCGCAGGATTGAGTTATGCAAGACCGCCGAAAAGTAGATGACCTTTCAGTCGATGAGTTGCAGCGCGTGCTGCTGGAGAAGAAGCGCTCGGCCCGTGAAGCAAGGCTGGCGCAGTACCGCGACACGGGCCGGGCTTTACCAGCCGTGCCGGTCGGGGTATTGCCGGATGTCACCCAGCCGGGTGCGCCCCGCTCAGCGCAGCCGCGTAGCCGGGCGCGCCGGATATTGGACGGGCTGCTCTTGCTGTTGGAAGTCGCAGCGGTGATTGGGTTGGTGTATATCTTCTACACTGGCGCCACCGTCCTGAGTAGCCTGAACCGCGAAGCCGAAGCGCTGATACAGCAAAGTGTGCAAGCGCTGCCCACTATCGCGCCGACCCCCATCGTCACTACCGTGGTGCTGCCGGGTGGGCACAAGCCGCCGGATGGAACTCAAGAATACATCCCCAATTTCGACGAGGTGCCGGCCAATCTCCGTTCGGTTGTGGCCGCCATGCCGCCGCCCGTCATCCCCACCCAAGGGCCGCAACAGGCCACCCGGATCATCATCCCCGCCCTCAACGTTGATGCCCCGATCTACATGGGCGATGGGCCGGAGCAATTGAAGAAGGGTGTCGGCCAATACATTGGCAGCGGCGACCCCGGGCAGCCGGGCAACCTCGTGCTGTCGGCGCACAATGACATCTACGGCGAGATCTTTCGTTACCTCGACCAGCTTCAGCCGGGTGACGAAGTGCAGATCCAGACTCTTAGCAATGTGCATACCTACGTCATCACCGGCTGGCGTGAGGTCGCCCCGACCGAAATCAGCGTACTCACGCCGACAACGCACTCATCGCTCACGCTGATTTCGTGTTATCCTTACCTGGTGGATGACCTCCGGATCGTGGTCACCGCAGACTTGCAGACGGATTGAGGAGATACGATGAGCAAGATTCGCAAAGCGCGCAAACTGCGCACCCCTAACGTGCCGGTCAGTACGGGGCCAATAGTCTCAAGCGGGGTGAGCGCCGAACTCGCCCGGGCCGGATCCATCAATGAGACGGCAGCCCCGGCCTTCGATTACTCGGAAACGCGCAAAGACTTGAAGCGGATCGGCATTTTAGCTGCCAGCTTCATCGCCATTTTGGTGGCGCTGTCTTTCTTCGTCCGCTGACCCCCTTTTCTCCTTTCAAGCGACAAGCTGAGACACGTCGTCTCAGCTTTGTTATTTGTGCCCACTAACCGCTGCCCATAATGGGGATGGCGTTTGAGGCTAGGACTCTAGGCCCATTGTTGTTGGGATTGAGTTTGACTATCTTCGATGGGCAGCCGGGGGAAACCGAAGTAACGGCCTAACCAACCGATTAGCGAACCTCACCCCATGAACCGTCTGTAAGGGAGCAGGGTTCAGAACCGCGCTACTTTCTTTTGCGATACAGCCAGTTTCTGTGACCGTTCAACAACCTGACTTAAGCGTTATTTCAAACCTGGTTGACGTGAGTTATTTTTGAACTTGCTCTCAAAGCTGAACGAAGTGAGGGTGAGTTGCTGGTTGACTGAGGTGATGGCGCATCGCATTGAGCAATCACGCCACCAATAACACTGTCGGGTACGGACTCTGTTTGGCCACGATGCATGTCCACCATTCAGCCTAACCTGCCACAAGAACTGGTCGTGGCCTCCAACCCTGAACCTGTGAATTCTCCACTACCGGCATTATCGCCTGAAATTGATGCGGTCACTCACCGAAACGGTGAAGCCCAACTGCGCCATACGTCCCCAATGAGAAAAGAGACGAGCATGTCCTCTCAACCCACTCTCGACGAATTAGCGCCGCTCGCGGCGAGTAAGATTCAGGCGGCCTCACCCAGGTCGCGGCAGGCCCGCTGGGCGGGCGTCGTCGCTGCTCTGGTCGCAGCCGATGTGGTGATGATCAACCTGGCTTTTCTGGCTGCCTACGCAGTGCGGTTTAACCTGGACTTGCCTTTCTTTAATCGCGAGGCGGTGCCGAACTTCTACTTCTACGAAGGTCTGGTCGCCTCCTTCGTGATGCCGCTCTGGCTGGTGATCTTCTTCGTCATGGGGCTATACCACCGCCAGAATGTAATGGGTGGTGCACGTGAATACAATCTCGTGTTTCGGGCTACGACAGTGGGGCTCATTCCGATCATCACCCTGAATTTCTTCGAACAAAGCTTTATCGTAGCTCGCGGCTGGCTGCTCTTGGCCTGGGCCTTTGGCTTCTTGTTTTTGGCGCTGGGGCGCTTCTGCACGCGACGAGTTTTTTATGCGTTACGCGAGCGCGGTTACCTGCTCTCCACCGCTGTCATCGTGGGCGCGAATCAAGAAGGCCGTTGGCTGGCGGAACAATTGCTCAATGCTCGAGCCTCTGGCATGAAACTGGTGGGTTTCATCGATGAAAAAGTTCCGGCAGGCACGCTGCTCTTTCACAATCTGCCCTCGCTCGGTTCGGTCGATCAGCTCGATAAGGTGATTAAACGCTACGGCGTGGAAGAGATCATCCTCTCCACCAGCGCGATTTCTTCGCGTGATCGGATGCTGGATATTTTCAAGCGTTACAGCAACTCGGATGAGGTCGGTCTGCGGCTTTCCTCCGGTCTGTACGAAATTATCACGACCGGCTTACAGGTGCAGGAAGTGGCTTACGTGCCGCTGGTCAATGTCAACAAAGTCCGTCTCACGGGTGTCGATAGCATCCTAAAATTGGCGTTGGATTACGTCCTCACTATTCCCGGGATGTTGCTCATCTCCCCGATTTTGTTGTTCATCGGCATCGCCATCAAGCTCGACTCGCCCGGCCCGATCATTTATCGGCGGCGAGTGATGGGCCTGAACGGGAAGCAGTTCGATGCGTTCAAGTTCCGCACCATGCACGTCAACGGCGACAGGATTTTGGAACGCCATCCTGAACTTAAAGCCGAGCTGGTGCGCAACCACAAACTGAAAAACGATCCCCGCATCACGCGCGTTGGCCAATGGTTGCGCAAATTCAGCCTCGATGAGTTGCCGCAACTGTTCAATGTGCTGCTGGCGGAGATGTCGCTGGTCGGCCCGCGCATGATTGCGCCGCAGGAAATGGCCCAGTACAACCAGTGGGGCCTCAACTTGCTCACGGTGCGGCCAGGCCTCACCGGTTTGTGGCAGGTCAGCGGGCGCTCCGACGTTAGCTATGAAGACCGCGTCCGCATGGATATGTATTACATTCGGAACTGGACCCTATGGCTTGATCTGCAAATCTTGTTCCAGACCTTCCCCGCCGTCATTCGGAGTCGGGGCGCTTACTGAATTTCTCCGCACGTCACTTTGAAGGGACGGCCGGCGCGGTTTGGGCGCGAGCCGTCCCTTTAGTTCGTCATTGCCCATAATCAATTCAAGGAGTAGTGATGGCATGAAAGTTCTTGTCACGGGTGCCGCCGGCTTTATCGCTTCACATGTAGTGGATCTGTTGGTCGAGCGTGGTCATGAAGTAGTGGTCGTGGATGACCTTTCCACAGGCCGGCATTCCAATCTCAATTCTAAGGCCAGGTTCTATCAACTGGATATTCGTGATCCACAACTGGCGGGGATATTCGAGAAAGAGCGCCCCGACTTTGTCGATCATCACGCGGCGCAGATGGATGTGCGCAAGTCGGTGGCTGACCCGCAGTTTGATGTGGATGTCAACGTGCGCGGCTCCATCAATGTGCTGGAGTGCGCGCGCCAATTTGGCGTCAAGCGTGTGGTCTACATTTCCACGGGCGGCGCGGTGTACGGTGAGCCTGAATACCTTCCTGTAGATGAGAAGCACCCAATCAATCCCATCTGCCCCTATGGCGCGAGTAAGCACACGGTGGAACATTACTTGTACATGTGGAAACAATTGTACGGTCTGGAATACGCAGTGCTGCGTTATCCCAACGTCTACGGCCCGCGCCAGGACCCGCATGGCGAAGCTGGTGTAGTGGCCATCTTCACCGGCTTGATGTTGGAAGGCAAGCCCCTCACGATCAACGGAGATGGTGAGCAGACCCGCGATTTCACATATGTCGGCGACTGCGCGTACGCCAACTTGCTGGCGCTGGAACACCCTAGGGCCGATGGCATTTACAATGTGGGCATGAACAAGCCCACCTCAATCAACGAGATTTTCAGCACGCTCAAAGAGGTCACCGGGTACCCGTACGTCGCCCACTACGGCCCCGCCAAACTCGGTGAGACACGTAATATTTACTTGAACTCTGACCGCATCCAAAATGAACTGGGCTGGAAACCGACAGTCACCCTACACGAGGGGTTGGCGCGTACCGTAGACTACTTCCGTGAGAAAGAGAGACGCGTGGCCTGAGAGTCTGGCGTTGGCGGTGTGAGGTTGCCGGTATCGCGACGGTTCACTCTGTCTTTTGCACTGAGTACGATCATGATAATTGTTCAAACCCCGCTGCGTGTGAGCTTCTTCGGGGGTGGCACGGATTTCCCAGACTACTTCAATGCAGAGGGGGGCTGTGTCCTCTCCTGCTCGATAGACAAATACATTTTCGTCACCATCAAGCAGCGTTTCGATACCTTGTTGCGCATCGGCTACACCAAACAGGAAATGGTGGAGTCGGTCGATGAGATTCAACATGATCTAATCCGCGAGGCGTTGCGCATGACGGGCATCGCCAACGGGATCGAGATCACGACGATGGGCGATATTCCCTCCGCCGGTTCCGGCCTTGGCTCTTCAAGCACGGTGGCGGTCGGCGCCCTGCATGCAATGTACAGCTTTCTCGGCGAATTGCCGACTGCCGAGCAACTGGCGCGTGGAGCCTGCGACATTGAAATTGGCATTTTACGCAAGCCGATCGGCGTGCAGGATCAATATATCGCGGCCTATGGTGGTCTGCGTTACTTTGATTTCCGACTGGAGGCTGTCCGCAGCGAGCGGCTACAACTCGAAACCCCTTTGATGCGACGGCTCAATGAAAGCCTGATGCTATTTTTTACCGGGGTCACCCGCAAGGCCGACAATATCCTCCATGAACAGAAGAACAACATTGCCGACAAGCGGGATTCGCTCCGGCGATTGAAGGCCATGGTTCATCAAGGCCGCGATGCTTTACGCGACGGCAAAGTCGATGCGATTGGGGAATTGTTGCACGAGGCTTGGGAGGAGAAAAAGAAACTCGCCAGCCAGATTAGCAATGGCGACATCGACGCCCTGTATACCGCAGCCCGGAAGGCGGGCGCCATTGGCGGGAAGATTGCGGGGGCTGGCGGCGGCGGTTTTCTGCTGTTGTACTGCCCACCGGAAAAGCGCGAGTCCGTGCGTACCGCGCTCGCTCACCTGCGCGAGTTGCCCTTTCAGGTGGAACCAGACGGGAGCAAGGTGATCTTCAATTACCGCCGATAAAATCAAAAACTCGTTGCCACCGAGCAACGAGTTTTTGTCACAGACACTGTTTGTTTGCTACTAACGCCGTTGGGGCGAAGTCTGCGGCGAGCGGCGCGCCGGAGCACGACTTGCGAGTGGCCTTTCGGCCCAGCCCTCACGTTCGCTCATTTGAGCAGAAGCCATGCATCCTACTACCAACAAAGCCGCAGAAACCACCATCGAAGCCACGCCCAGAACAATCAAGAAAGTCAACATTGCTCAAGCCCTCATTCCCTCGAAGTACCTGTATCCTATCACCAAAGCTTGGGAGGGTCTGTAAGGAAAGCATAAATTGATAGCGTCAGCTTGAGCCTTGCAAAGAACCACGGTGACTGAGCAAACGCGTTTACAACCGGTTGACTTCGTGCACGATTTTCTCCAGATCGGTTTGGGTGAGGGCCGGATGGACAGGGAGTGAGATGACTTCCCGGGCAAGTACCTCGGTGACCGGCAGGCTGACATCGCCAATGAGATCGCGGACGTAACCCTGTTGGTGACACGGCACTGGATAAAACACGCCGGTGCCCACGCCGTTCTCGCCTAATTGTTTCACGACGGCGTCGCGGTCACGCCCGCCGTTCACGCGGATGGTGTATTGATGCCAGACGTGGCCATAACCGTCTTTTACCTTTGGGATGATGACGCTTTCGATCTTTGCACTCAAGTATTCGGCGTTGAAGCGCCGGCGGGCGTTGAAGCCGGGCAGCCGATCCATCTGCGCCAGGCCGATGGCGGCGTGCAAGTCCGTCATCCGATAGTTGTAGCCGAGCATGTCGTGATAGTAGCGGCGTTCCATGCCATGCTGGCGCATCAGGCGGCAATGCTTCGCGATGGCGTCATCGTTTGTGGTGATCATGCCACCTTCACCCGTCATCACATTTTTTGTGGCATACAAGCTGAAAGCGCCCGTGCCGAAGCTGCCGGTCACTTTGCCGTGATACGTCGCGCCCACGGCCTGGCAAGCATCCTCGATCACTTTCAACCCGTGTTTCTCCGCGATCGCCAGAATGCGACCCATGTCGCACGGGTAACCGTATAGATGCACGAGCACAATCGCTTTGGTGCGCGGCGTGATGGCAGCCTCGACCAAATCTGGATTGAGATTAAACGTCTCGGCCTCCACATCCACAAACACCGGCCTGGCGCCGGTCAGGAGGATGGTGCTGACGCTGGCCATAAAGGTGAACGCGACGGTGATCACCTCATCGCCCGGGCCGATGCCGTTGGCGAGCAACGCCAGGTGCAGCGCCGTGGTGCCGTTGCTGGTGGCGATGGCGTGCCGGGTGCCGCACAGCGTCGCGAACTTTTCCTCCAGCTTCGCCACGCGTGGGCCTTGCACCAGCATGCCGGAGTCCAGCACTTCCATTACGGCTTGCTTTTCTTCCTCACCGATAAAAGGTTTTGAAATGGGGATCATCGTGACATCCTTTCACAAGAAGAGACGCGCCGCGTAAGCGGCGCAACGAATGTTGCGCCCGCGACCGCGTCTCTACGACTCTAATTTTGAATAATCCGGGGTAGGGATCAGGATTTCCATCCCACTCTTCGGGCAGATCATCAATACGCTGTCCGCATTTTCGGCCTTCACCGTCATCTTGTGCCCGTGCGGGCTGACGAAGGCGTGCAGCCGGGCCGGGTTGCCGTAGACGAGGCCGTAGTCCGGCACATCTTTCGTGACCACCGACCCCGCGCCGATCATCGCCCACTTGCCGATAGTGACGCCGCAGACAATGATGGCCCCTGCGCCGATGGACGCACCGGTCTTCACACGCGTCTCGCTCAACACCCAATCGGTGGTGGCCTTCAACGAGCCATCGGGATTGATTGAGCGCGGGTTGCGGTCGTTGGTGAAGACCATGTGCGGGCCGCAGAACACACCATCCTCCAGCGTGACGCCATGATAGACCGAGATGCCATTTTGGATTTTGACATTGTTGCCAATGCGCACACCTGAATCCACGTACACATCTTTGCTCAAGATGCAGTTCTGACCGAGGCTGGCACTTTCACGCACCTGACAGTGATTCCAAATCCGGGTGCCGGGGCCGATCTCGGCTTGATCGGACACTTCAGCGGTGGGGTGGATACGGACGTTCTCGCGCTCACGCATAAGGTCGTGCTCTCCTTTACCAGTCATCCATTATCTACTTCCGGCATGAAAAATCAGCGGGACTAGCGTCCTACCTGCAAAAAACAAAAATGGGCCTTTCGGCCCACTCTACTTTCAGCCATTCACTTGGAATCTTTACTCAAACTCCAATTCTGCAAATACCGAGTCGTCGTCCGCCCATTCGCCCAATGAAATCAATTCGATCTCACCGAACATCTCGGATTGGCGGGCCTCGATCTTGCGGCGCTTGGTCAACTCGAGCGTGGCGAGAAAGGTGACAACGATTTCCATGCGGCTGTGCGCGTTTTCCAATAGCTTTTGAAAAACGATCCGCCCGCCTTGTTCTTTGAGCGCATTCGCAATCATCCGAATTTGATCGCGAATGGTGACGTTTGGCGCAGCGACGACTGTTTCAAGCGCAGGCTTGTCGGGCATCAGCGCCAGCGCGCGTCGCACCGCCTCGAGCAAATCTGCCGTCGTCACCCCGCTCAAATCCAACGTCTTCTCTACTTTGGGCGGTGGGGCGAGGCGTAGGTAGGTGCGCAAATTCAAATCCTCGCGCTCGTGCAACGCCGTGGCGATTTGCTTGTACTTTTTATAGGCGAGCAGTTGCCGCGCCAACTCGTCGGCGGGGTCTTCCTCTCCTGGCGCGCGCTCAATCGGGCGCGGCAGTAGCGCCTCACTTTTGATGAGGATGAGCCGGGCAGCAATGGCGAGGAAGTCGGCCAAATCGCCGAGGTCAAGTTGTTCAAGAATTTTGATGTGGCTGAGGAATTGATCGGTGACCTGCGCCAGCGCGACCTTGGTGATGTCAAGCTCTTCGCGCTCAATGAGTAGCAGCAGCAGATCAAGCGGGCCGTTGAAGACGGGGAGTTGAACGGTGTAGGGCGATGGGGTCATTTTGGATTTGAGATTGCAGATTTTAGATTTACTACGCGGCCAAGATGAAGAAGACGAGGAAGCCGAACACGATAAAGCCGATAAGTATGAAGGCGATAATAAGGGCGACTCGCTGCTCGCGCTCCTTGCGGGCTTTGGCGTTGCGCAGCGCCTGCTGGCGGCGGCGCTCAATCCCCTCAAAATATTCCATCCGCTGGCGCGAGCCTTCGGCCTCTTGCGCCGAGACGGCCGCCAACTCGCGGCGCTGCTCGTGGAATTTTTCGCCCGCGTCGCCCTTGCGCGCCATCACCGCTGTGAACGTATCGAGCGACTGGCCGCACCGGGCGCATTGATCGTTGCCGCTCCAGTTGGGCGTGTTGCATTTGGGGCACGTGCGCACTAGGGCGACGTTGCACGCCTCGCAAATCTGCGCGCCGGTGGCGTTCACCCGCTCGCAGCGTGGGCAGACTGGCCCAGCCATGGCGTTGGCCGCGCCGCAAAACCTACAGCGCACATCCCCGGCGGGTTCAAGTTCCAAACCCATGCCGAGGCATTGATGGCAAGGGATTTCATTGAGCGGCTTGTGAATGGTGCGAGCGATGTCTTCCATGAGGCGGTCTGTCCTTTACGGCCTCGGCTCCAGTATGCGATAGGTGAAACCGTTCATCTCTATCTCGGTCAACGGCTGGTAATTTGCGCCGAGCGCTGCCAGCACCGGCGCTGGATAAAACTGAGCGCGCAAGATCACCAGCCCGAACTCGCGCCGCTCAATCATCGCAATTTCCTCCGTTGGATCAAACAACCCGGCCTGATACATCACCAGTTGCACAAACGGATTAGTGACTACCGGCTTGCCCGCGGCGAACATCAGCGCTGCTTCTTCCGAGAACACCGGCCCGGATGCTCCCGCAGCCAACGCCGCAATTCTATACCCGGCCTCGGCATCGGCGCGAGTGGGGCGCGGTCCGAGTTGAGTATAGCCCTGCGAGTCGTAATAGCCGCGCCCAGAGTTGTCAGTCACGCCGAGCGCGCGGGCGATGGGGGCATACCGGCCTTCCGTGTAGGTATGCAGGGTGAGGCGGGTCTGCACGAGAAAAAGACTCGGGATTGCGATGGCAAGGAAAACATTGAACCGCAAAGACGCGAAGATCGCGAAGTTGTTTTCTTCGCGCCCTTCGCGTCTTCGCGGTGAAAGCAGTTTGCCAAAGGCAAGCCCCGCGCACACGCACGCGGCTGCAGTGGTGGTGACAAAGTACGACTCGCCTGCGCCGAACTTGCCCGAGAGCGTACCGTTGGCCAGCGTAAAGGCAAACCACACCGAGTAAATGGATAGCCGCGACCAATACGTCTCGTAAATCAACCAACCGATCGCGGCCAATGCGAGCACGGCGTGCAACTCAAACCACTCGCGATAGAAGCCTGTCGTTTGTGCCAGATCGTACTCGTTGATGTTGGCCTGAATGACGCTGACATACCACCGGCCGTCGGTCGCCCAATTGATCCACAGAAAGATTCCGCCCGCGACAGTGGCCATCATCACGCCGAGAAGCACCGCACGCCTCGGCCCGCGTAGAAAGAGCCAAGTCAGCGCGGCCAGCACGGTCGCAAGTGCGAGTTGTTTGGTGTAGCCCGCGCACAACAACAACGCCGCGCCAATCCACACGTAGGGGCGACCCTTGTGGTCGCCCCCCTTGCGGTCGTCCAGCGTGTGGTCGCCATGCGCGAGCACGACAATGGCCAACGTCTCGAACATCACCATTGTCATGTGCTGGCGAAAGAGCGGGCCGATGGCGAACGTGTAGTTCGAAGCGATGAAAGCCAACCCGCAGAGCGTGGCCAGGAGCGGGAAGCGGCTTCCATTCGCCCGCCACACGCTGTAACTTATTGCGGCGGCGGTGAGCAGTGAGGCCGTGAGTCCCATCAATCGCCCCGTCCACAACTGCGGGCCGAAGAGCATGACCAGCGGCGCGGTCAGCAAATGAAAGAGCGGCGGATAAATTGAAGTGTAGAACGGGTAGACCTGACTATCCCGATACGGCCAGCGGCCCTGCGTGTGAAGCAACGTGTCGTACAGCTCAAAACCTTCGCCTTGATCGTAATCGAACGGAAAGCGCAAGAGTGAAATCGCGTAATGAAGATAGACGACGAGTTGAAAGAGCAGGGCGAGGAAGGCCAGTGCGAAAAGCAACGCCGCGAGCCAGCGTGCCCAATGGGGCAGAGGCAAAGCCCACGGCTCAAAGCCTAAGCGCGTCATGCGAGCCGGTCACCCAACGGCACGAGAGACAGCCCCAAGACGACGACCAACGCGCAGCCACCGAGCGCCTGCCATTGCGCCGGGCCGAGGCCGGAGAAGCGACCTGCGCCGAACGCATCGGCCAGCACGACGCTCGCCGCAGCAACGAGGCCGGTAGCGATGATGAGCCAGCCGAGTTGGCGTTTGGTGAGGGGTCGGTCCGAGAACATATCGGCGATTATAGAGCAATGATGGCTCTTCATATTGACACGCGCTCAAACTTCAAAAAGCGGCGCAGGCTCACTCAGATTGAGAATTGCTGGCGATAATTGATTTGCGTTGACGGTCATAGGCAAGCGGGTATAATCCAATTCATCGCTTGCAATTTTCATCCCCCAAGTTGAATTACCTTCACGCGTGAGGAGACCAAGCTGAAATCTGCACTGCCTGGTCGCTGGTGGGCGACCTTCGCGTTAGTTACTCTCGTGGCCGTGGCCGGGGTGGCGTTCCTCATCTGGGTTGCTATTGGCCGCAGTGGCACGACTCTGGCCGCCTGCCCACCCGAATGCCCCGTCACTTTCGCCGAGCCTGCCTCGTTGTTGCCCGCCTCGGTGGAACTGGACAAGACCGTTTGGCTGTACAACCTGATCTTCGGGTTGGCCGTGATCGTGTTTGTGGTGGTCGAAGGCTTGCTCTTCTGGACGATCTTCCGCTTTCGCAACCGCCCGCCCGAATCCACGGTGCAGACGCGTGGCAACACCAAGCTCGAAATCGCATGGGCGATTGCCCCGGCGGTGATTCTGGCTGTCATTATGGGCTATACCCTGCAGGTCATGGCTGATATACGTGGGCCGGTTTCAGTGCAGACCCTGCGGGTGAAGGCGATTGGGCATCAGTATTGGTGGGAGTTTCGTTACCCTGGGCAAGGTGTCGTGACCGCGAGTGAGATGGTGGTGCCCTACGGCGTGCCGATTGAAGTGGAAATGGAATCGATAGACGTGGAGCACGGTTTCTGGGCGCCGGAACTGTTCGGCAAGGTTGAGGCCATCCCAGGCTATACCACGCGCCTGCGCTTCACGCCCAATCAAATCGGCAAAGACTATTACGGCGGCACATGCACGCAACACGTGCAGATGCGGTTCGCGGTGAAAGTGGTGACGCAGGCCGAGTTCGATGAGTGGGCCGCCGCGCAACTTCAACCGGCCCCGGCAGCCGACACGCTGACTGGCGATGCGGTGGCGGGGGCAGCGGCTTTTGCCGAGGCGACCAATGCCTGTGTGGCCTGTCACCTGATTGACGGCGTGCCGGTGGCCGTGGGCAAGGTCGGGCCGAACCTCACCCATGTGGCCAGCCGCCAGTTCATCGCTGGCGGCATCCTCGAAAACACACCCGAGAACCTCGCCCGCTGGCTCACAGACCCGCAGGGTGTGAAGCCCGGTAATTTGATGGAGGCCAAGCAATTGGATGACCAAACCGTCGCCAACATGGTGGCGTATTTGAGTACATTGAAATAGTGAGGCGCAATGGCAACTCAAACTCTGACGCTCGCTATAGAGAAGCCGCAGCTGACCGACAGCTTCGAATGGGTGAGTCTGGTATGACACGCTCCGCGCTTCCCCTCACTCCCACCATCGCGTGGTTCCGCTGGCTGGCATTGGCCGCCGCCGGGGCCGTGCTGGCGATGGTGATGCTCAACAGTCAGTTGCGGATTGACGGCAGCGCGGCTTGCCTGGGCTATTGGCCGTTGTGCAACGGACAGTGGCTCACTCCCCTGGCACGTTTCAACTGGATTGACATCGCTTTTCGGGCAGCAGCGGCCATCGCTGTACCGCTCGTCGTCGCGCTGGCAGTAGCCGCGTGGCGTGCGTACCGGCGGGTGCGCTGGGTGTTGTGGCCGGCCACGCTTGCGTTCGCGCTGCTGCTGATCCAATTTCTGCTCGGCTCGTTGACGCCGCAGCCGGCGCTGGCGGTGTTGCACGCGGCGCTCAATCTCACCCTATTGGCGCTGCTGACGGTGGTGACAGTAGTGGCATTTCAATTGTGGAAGAACCCGCACATCGGCGACTCGCTCATTCACTTCGATGCCGTCAGTCGCACGACGGGCGCAGCGCTGCTGGCAACGTTCGGATTGACGGTACTGGGCGCGGCGGTCGCCGCCTTCGGCGCACGAACCGCTTGCCCCGATTGGCCGTTGTGCAACGGAGCCGATCTGCCGGACTCCGCGCTCGGCTGGTTGAGCATGGCTCATCGTTTTACCGCCCTCATCGCCGGAGTGTTGTTGGCGGGCGGCGTATGGCGCGCGTGGCAATTGCGCCGCGAGCATACGCCCGTCGTCGTGGCCGGCACGCTGACCGGTTCATTTTTCTTCGGGCAAGTGCTAATCAGTGCGGCCAACGTCCATTACAACTTCCCACTGTGGCTCAACGGCTTGCACAGCGCCACGGCGATGGCGGTGTGGGTGAGCGTTGTGGTGTTTGCGGTGCTGGCTTTTCAATATGTGCGCGTCTTACCGCTGGCCGCCCGCATCCCGGCCTGGTCATTCGATCCGGCGCAACTGCGCGCCGCCGTGGCGGACTACATCATCCTGACCAAGCCCATCATCATGGTGCTGCTGCTCATCACTACTGCGGCGGCGATGGTGCTCGCGGGGCACGACTGGCCGCCGCTCGACCTGTTCGTGTTCACGATGCTGGGCGGTGGGCTGGCCTCCGGCGGGGCGAGTGCGCTCAATCAGGTCATCGACCGCGACCTCGACAAACACATGGCCCGCACCTCGCGCCGCCCCATCGCGCAGGGGCGCGTGTCTTCCGCCGAAGGATTGGCGTTTGGATTGGCGTTGACGGTGCTGGCCTATTACGTGCTGGCGGCCTTCGTCAATCAAGCGGCGGCCTTCTGGGCGATGGTGGGCAGCGCGTATTACGTGCTCGGTTACTCAATCCTGTTGAAGAAGAATACGCCGCAGAACATCGTCATCGGCGGCGGCGCGGGGGCGATACCGCCGTTGGTGGGGTGGGCGGCGGTCAGCGGTGGAGTGGGCCTCCCGGCGCTCTTCCTCTTTGCGTTGATTTTCTTTTGGACGCCCCCGCACTTCTGGGCGCTGTCACTGTTGAAGAAGAATGACTACGCGCGCGCAGGCGTGCCGATGCTGCCGGTCGTCGTTGGCGACGAGGAAACGCGCCGGCAGATCGTGTGGTATACGCTGGTGCTCGTCGCGCTCACGTTGCTCTTCACCCCGGCTAGGGTGGCGGGCACGGTCTATCTTTTCGGTGCGGCGCTCTTGGGGCTGGGCTTTGTCGCGCATGCGCTCTGGCTCTATCGCGCGCCAAGCAATAAGGTGGCGTGGCGGCTGTACAAATATTCGAGCTACTATCTCGCGCTGATCTTTGCCGTGTTGGTGGTGGATCGATTCTTTTTCATGTAGTTTCAGACTGACGCGATCTTATGAATTCCGCCCTGTGACAAGCCGTGCGTGTTCAACCTTTCAAAGCCGCAGACTAGACCTCTGCGACTTTTCTTTTCACCATGCGGATTCCAATCGTCCTTACTCTCATCAGTCTCGCTCTCTCGGCCTGTACGGCGTTGTCTCCAGCGCCAACGCCTACCCCGGCAGTGACCGCGACGCCGCGCCCGCTGTCGTTAGACAAAGCCGACATCGAAGCGGAGTTCACCGCGCTGCCGGCAGGCGATGCGGCGGCGGGCAAGGATGCCTTCACCGCGCGCGGTTGTGTAGCCTGCCATTCATCCGAGCCCGGCGTGCGCGTCGTCGGGCCATCCATCGCCGGGCTGGGCACACGCGCGGCCACCACGGAGGCCGGCTACTCGGCGGAACTATATCTGTACAAATCCATCACCCGGCCCAACAGCCATGTGGTGGAAACTTACACCGCCGGCCTCATGCCGCAGAACTTCATCGATGTGCTGCCGCCGCAGACGATGGCCGACATGATCGCCTTTTTGCTCACGCTCCAGTAGCCAGGTGCGTGGCACGTCCGGCTCAAACGGGTTTTGGGTTGGCAAACGTGCCACCCACCTTATTTCCATGTGGCTTGACCGTCCGTCTCCCCAAACTTACAATCTTCGCGGAGACTACGTGCGATGACGAAAGCCGAACTTGTGCGCACGCTCACCGATGCCCGCCAACAACTCGATGCGGCGCTGGCCGGATTAACTGAGGCGCAACTGGCGCAGCCCGGCGTGGTGGACGACTGGGCGGTGAAAGATGCGCTCATCCATGTTACCGCCTGGGCGGCGGAGGTCGTCACCGGCCTATCCAGGTTCAAGCGCAAAATCAAAGGTTGGAAGGCCAGTTACACGAACGCGGAGATTGAGACGGTGAACGATAAGATTTACCGCGAGACCAAGAACCGCTCGCTTGACCGTGTGCTAGCCGACTATCATGGTGTGCATAAACAACTGCTGCGGCAGATCGAAGCGCTGAGCCAGGCAGAGATTGACGGCCCCAGCCCGTGGGCCGGACATGACATGATTGAGTGGATCTTAGATTGGGTCGCCGACCACGAGCGCGAGCACGCGGAACAAATTGCGGCGTGGCGGAAGCAGTTCGTCAACGGAGTGAACTGAGTTTTCCGCTCAATCCGGTGACAAAGCGTCGTAACCACAATTGGGATTTGCTCTGAGAAATATAGGTGCCGCATGACAATCGATACTGAATATACCGCCGCGCAGACCGGGGCCGTTCTCGTCAACCGCAACGTCGAAGGCCGCGTGCGCGTCGTGGGCCGCGACCGGCTCGATTTGTTGCACCGCATGTCCACCAATGACACGAACTCGCTGGTCGTCGGTGAGGCGAGGCAGACGGTGCTGATCAACGCCATTGCCCGCATCGTGGATGCGCCGTGGGTGCTCAATCGCGGCGAGACCGCACTGATGCTCACCGGCCCGGGCCGCGCCACCGCCGTGCGCCGCTGGCTGGCGGGCTACATCTTCTTTCGTGATGAAGTGAAATTGGAAGATGCCTCCACTGAGTTGGGCCAGTTCGCGCTCTTCGGGAAGATGGCGGCTAAGATTGCAAACGGGCTGCTACCGGGAAGCGACTCCCTCGCGGAAAACCGCTTCCTCGAACAGGATAGCGTCATCGTACTGCGGGGCCGCCCACTCGCCGGCGATGGCTTCCACATCATCGCTCCCGCCGCACAATTCGACTTGCTCTGGGCGCAAGTAGCCACTGCCGGTGCGGTCACTGCCAGCGAGGAAACCTATCAATTGTTGCGCCTCGCCGCCGGAATTCCTGAGGCCGGGCACGAACTCACCGAGGCTTACATCCCGCTGGAAACTGATTTGTGGGAGGCGGTGAGTTTCACCAAAGGCTGTTACATCGGGCAGGAGATCATCGCGCGGATGGAGAGCCGGGGCAAGCTGGCGCGGCGTTTGAGCGGATTGCTGCTGGCTGAGCCGGTGGCCGTGGGCGCGGAGGTGCGCGCGAGTGGGGCCGTCGTCGGCACGGTGACCAGCGCCGGCGTGCTGCCAAACATCGGCCCGGCGGCGCTGTCGGTGATCAAAACCGGGGCGTGCGAGCCGGGCACCGAGGTGACGGTGGGCGACGTGCGTGGTCGCGTGGTCGCGATGCCCTTCATCAACCAATTGAACGGATGAAGATGGATTGAGTGGATGCTGTCAGAAAGGCATGCAGTCCGCTTAATACTTTGACCACACGTCGTACTCACGAAAGATTGTGCATCATCCGCTCAATCCGGTGACTCGAGGTAGCCATGATGAGTGCCGTCAATGAAACGACTTTAGCCCTGCCGCCTACGCACGATTGGCTGCGGCCCATGCGCGTGGCCTATGTGCCCGGCCCCGGCGCGGAGGCGTTGAGCCATGTCTTCGCCAGCTTGCTGGAGGAATTGCGCGCGCAGGGCCACGCGGTGCAGGTTCAACCCGAGCGGGATACCGAAGTGCTGCTCACCACCGCCGCCTTTGGGCAGCGGGTGAATTGGCGCGACGCGTTCATGCTCACCGGCCGCCGCCGTTTCGGGCTGGCACAGCCACCTACAGTCTTCACCTTCATTCACCTCACACCGGAAGTATTGGCTGAGACACTGGGCCGGCTGGAAGCCGCGCTTGGCAAAGACCCGCTCGACCCGGCAGACTTTGCCTTCACCGGGTTGGCCTTGCAGGCGTACCACACGCTCGTGGAGCAGGGCAAGCGCGGCGGGCCGATCATGGCCCTCATCCGTTTGATTCAGTCGCAGACAGTGTGTATCCGCAACGTGCTGGTATCGGGCCGCGCCGCGCCCGAAGCTGCGTACTATTTCGATTTGGTGGGCGGCCACCCGCGCGTCGCTGCCGATGACGCATTCTACTTCTACGCCGACATGGTGCGCCGGCTGGCGACGGCGGTGAGCACGCACGATGTCACACAGCATTTGGTGCAGGCACCGCCGGTGCCGCACGCCGAGTGGGCAACCCTAACCACGCCGGAGGCCATGCGGGTCGCGGGGCAGCAGTTTGGCCGCCGTAACTTCTTCACCGAGATGATCCGCGTGCAGGATATGGTGGCGCTGCCCGCTGTGGGCGAGGCTATCGCCAGCCAGTACAGCGAGGGCTGCTTCGCCACATGGGA
>JBQTJD010000941.1:0-3436 GCA_052387475.1 Anaerolineales bacterium
TAGCGGCTACACCGAAGAAGTATTTCTTATTTCTGTTTGATGATTTTGGTTTGGTACGCGACACAGTCTCACAATCCGCAGTCAGAAATCCAAAATCGAATATCTGGAGCTTGCATGACCTCTATCCGTATCCCCACCCCACTTCGCCCGTACACCAATGGGCAGACTGAGGTCGCCATTACCGGCCAAACCATCGGCGCGGTGCTGGCCGACTTGACAACCCAGCATCCCTCGCTTAAGCCGCATCTATATACCGACCGCGGCGAGCTGCGGGCATTCGTCAACGTCTTTTTGAATGATGAAGATGTGCGCCATCTGCAAGGCGCGGAAACGCCGGTGAAAGAGTCTGACCGGCTGATGATTGTGCCGAGCATTGCGGGCGGTAGTCCAATAGTCAGGTAGTCAACTAGTCGAGTAGTCGGAGGCATTCATGTCAAGTTCACTCACCAAGGTTGATCATTCGGCGTTGCGGGTCAATCAGGCCAGCATCATCGGGCTGTTGATCGTGGCCTTCATCTTCACCGCGCCGTGGCTGGCATTGCTGGTGACGGTCGTGATGGCGTACGGGACGCTGACCCGCCAGCCGGGCTTCCGCGTGCTGTATAGCGACTTTCTCAAGCCGCGCGGTCTGGTTCCGCCCGACGTCATCAACGACAACCCGGAGCCGCACGTTTTCGCGCAGGGCTTCGGCGCAGTGGTGTTGGGCGGCGGTGTGATCGCGCTGTTTGCGGGATTGAGTGTGCTCGGCTGGTCGCTCGTCTGGCTCGTGATCGCGCTGGCAGCGCTCAACCTATTCGTGGGCTTCTGCGCCGGCTGCGCGGTGTACTACTGGCTCAATCGCGTCCACGTACCTGGTTTCATCAAAGCCCCGCCGCCGGGTACGTTTCCGGGCATGCGACCCAGGGCATAAACGTGACGAGCATGGAAATCGTTAGCCGCTTCCTCCTTGCGCTCGCCTTCATCGCCTTCGGTGTGTTGCTATTTGTCGCGTGGAATCGCTGGCAATTGCGGCGGTTGAGCGGCGCGCGGCGCGGGCCGGGGCTGGAAGGCTGGCAGTCCGGTCTGCCCGGCATCCTGTACTTCACCACGCCCGATTGCGCGCCCTGCTACACGATGCAACAACCGGCGCTCGAACGCCTGCGCGCCGAATGGGTGAGTGGTCTGCAAGTGGTGGAGATTGACGCCAGCGCGCAGACCGGCATCGCCGATCACTGGGGCGTGCTCTCCGTGCCCACCACGTTTGTGCTCGATGGGAACGGCCAGCCCCAGCACATCAATCACGGCGTGGCCAGCGCCGAAAAACTAAGCCGACAATTGCAAGGCTTGGGGACACAAGGACACAAGGCACAAGGACTGCCGCATCCTGCTCCATAAGCCTTGCGCCTTATGCCTGAAACTCAGAGGTATTTATGACCATCCCGTTACAACGTATTGACCCCGTTGCCGTTGAACTTTCGCACGAGGAAATTCAACGCTATAGCCGGCACCTCATCATGCCGGAGGTCGGCTTGAGCGGGCAGAAAAAACTCAAGGCCGCCAGCGTGCTGCTCATTGGCACCGGCGGGCTAGGGTCGCCGCTCGCCATCTACCTCGCCGCCGCCGGGATCGGCAAAATCGGACTGGTGGATTACGACGTGGTGGATCGCACCAACCTGCATCGCCAAGTCATCCACGGCACGAGCAGCGTCGGCCAACTCAAAGTCGAGAGCGCCAAAGCCCGCATGTTGGATATTAACCCTGACATCGAGGTGGTGACGTACAATGAGTCGTTCACCTCCGACAACGCATTGCGGATCGCCGCAGACTACGATGTGATCGTAGACGGTACCGACAACTTCCCCACCCGCTACCTCGTCAACGATGTCTGCGTGCTGCTCGGCAAGCCGAACGTGTACGGCAGCATCTTTCGCTTCGAGGGGCAGGCCTCGGTCTTTTACGCGAAGGAAGGTCCGTGCTATCGCTGTCTCTTCCCGGAGCCACCGCCGCCCGGCCTCGTCCCGTCGTGCGCGGAAGGTGGCGTGCTCGGCATCCTGCCCGGCACCATCGGCACGATACAGGCCACCGAGGTGATTAAGCTCATCCTCGGCATCGGGACATCGCTCATCGGCAAGCTGATGTTGTATGACGCGCTGGCGATGTCGTTCGATGAAGTGAAGCTGCGCAAGAACCCGCACTGCGCCATCTGCGGCCCGAACCCGACGGTGACCAAGCTCATTGATTACGAGGAGTTCTGCGGCGTGCCGGGGCATGACCATGAAGCCGAGCAGGCCACGAGTTGGGATATCACGCCGCAGCAACTCGCCGAGCGAATCCAGCACGGCGAGCATGTGAAGATCATCGACGTGCGCGAGCCGCACGAATGGGACATCTCGCACATCGAAGGCGCGCAGCTCATCCCGCTGGGCGCGCTGGCCGCGCACATGAACGAGCTGGACTCGGCGGAAGACATTGTGTTGCAATGCAAGACCGGCGGGCGTTCGATGAAGGCGCTGGAGTTGCTGCGCACGGCGGGCTTCCGCAAGCTGAAGAATCTCAAGGGCGGCATCAACGCCTGGGCGCGGGAGGTGGACACGAGTCTGCCGACGTACTGAGCCAGCGATTCAAAACACAGTCGGCATGTCGCCCTGAGCGCGTTCGCCAACTCCTCCCCCCGCCCGACTCCCATCGCGCGAAGGGCCTCACCCCACATAGTGAGGCCCTTCGCGCGAAACCGTTTCGCCCATTTCACGCTCGCACATTCGCGCTCAGGGTGACATTGAATTAGAGACGCCCTGGTGGGGCGTCTCTTTTATTTGAAATCAACAGCCCTAGTGGAGTTACGTGCCGCGTTCGCGAGTATAATCGCGGCTATGGCGTCCACCACGGCCAATCCGCTTGACCTGCTGCTCGAAGTCGGCCAGGCCCTGCACTCCAACCTCGAACTCGATCACCTGCTGGACTCGATCCTGAAATTGATGCAGCGCGCGGTGGAGAGCGAAGGCGCATCGATCTGGCTGCTCAACAACGACCAGAGCCGCATCACTTGCACCAACGCCATCGGCCCGCACGCCGAGGATGTGCTCAACGCGCAAGTTCCGGCGGAGGATTTCCTCGCGCTGTGGCAGGCGCGTAATGGCAGGGCCATCCACCTCAGCATTGGCACACCGGAATGGGAGGCGGCAGACACCATCACCCGGCGTGTGCGGCCCGGCACCCGCGACCTCATCATCT
Source organism: Anaerolineales bacterium (assembly GCA_052387475.1). Taxonomy (GTDB): domain Bacteria; phylum Chloroflexota; class Anaerolineae; order Anaerolineales; family UBA6663; genus JANWXR01. The sequence continues at coordinate 3,211 of JBQTJD010000941.1, forward strand.
CACCGCTGGAGGCGCGCGGGCTGCTGATGGGCGTGGTGAGCGTCGTCAACAAAATCGGCGCGGAGGCCTTTAGTGAGGACGAACGCGCGTTGGTGCAGGCTCTCGCCGGCCACGCCACCATCGCCCTGCAAAACGCGCAGCTCTACGAACAGCAGGCCCGCCACGTGCAGCGGCAGAAGCTGCTCGAACAGATCAGTTATTACTTTCAAGAGACGCTCAACCTCGA
>JBQTJD010000942.1:0-1907 GCA_052387475.1 Anaerolineales bacterium
ATGCGATGCGCGCCGCGCCGATGCGTTCTAGGATGGCGCGCGCGACGGTGGTTTTGCCGGAGCCGGTGCCGCCAGCCACGCCGATGACGATGGGGGAAGTGGACATTGAAAAGGATGAAGGATGAAGGGCATCCGTTGGATGCCGTCATCCTTCATCCTTGGTGAGAGCCACCTTTGGGAGTTGAACCCAAAACCTACCACTTACGAAGCGGTTGCTCTGCCATTGAGCTAAGGTGGCGGGCTTCACCTGCGGTGAAGCGGCGGCATTATACCAAAATAGACCGGACCCTTTCGAGAAAAAACTAATCACTCACTTTCGCTGTGCGCCATCGTGCCGCCGAATCCTCTATAATCCTCGCCATGCCCTTCAATGAAGCCGACACACGGGCCGAACTCATTGAACCCGTCATCCGCACCAAAGGATGGGTCGCGCCATACGTCAAGCGCGAGATGAGTGGTAGAGCGGTGGAGATCGTCAATGGCGAGGCCCGCCGCCGGCCAACAGTGTACACCGATTACGTGCTGCGGGTGGAGGCTGGCGACGGCGCTCAGCCGGTGTCCGTGGCTCTCATCGAGGCCAAAGAGGAAAGCAAGCCGCCCGATCACGGTCTGGAGCAGGCCAAGGCCTACACCAAATGCAAGCGCTTCAACGTCCCCTTCATCTTCGCTTCCAACGGCCATCTGTTTGTGGAGTACGACCGCACCACCGGGCTGACGAGCAGGCCTCAGCCGCTGGCCGAATTCCCCACCCGCGCCCAACTGCGCGCCCGCTACGAAGCCACGCTTGGCTTTAGCTTGGAGGACGCCGCCGCGCGGCCATTGCTCACGGCCTACGCCGGCGGCGAAGCCGGGCCGCGTTACTATCAAGATGCCGCCATCCGAGCGGTGTTCGAGAAGCTGGCCCGCTGCGAAAAGACCGGCGAGCCAAAACGGGCGCTGCTCTCACTGGCCACCGGCGCGGGCAAGACCTTCATCGCCGTGAACGTGCTCAAACGGCTGGCCGATGCCGGGCAACTGCGCCGCGCGCTGTTTGTGTGCGACCGCGATGAATTGCGCGGGCAGGCGGCCACCGCGTTGCAAAACGTCTTCGGCGCAGATGCCGCCGAGGTGTACCGCAAAGCCGACGGCACGAACAACGCGCAGAATGCCCGCGTCCACATTGCCACGTATCAAACGTTGGATGTGGCGGGCACAAACCGCCCGGCCAGCGAAGATGGAACCGCGACGTTCCTGACTCAGTTCTACCCACCCGACGCCTTTAGCCATATCATCATTGACGAGTGCCACCGCTCGGCGTGGGGCAAGTGGAGTGCGGTGCTCACCCGCAACCCCAACGCCGTGCAGATCGGGCTGACCGCCACGCCCCGGCAACTGGTGCTCAAAGAGAACACGCCCGAAGCGGAGGCCGACGCCAAAATCACCGGCGACAACCTCAGGCATTTCGGCGAGCCGGTGTATGAGTACGATTTGGCGCAGGGCATCGAGGACGGCTATCTGGCCGCGTGCGAGATTCAAAAGAGCCGGGTGGATTTGGACGACACCGGCCTCACCAAAGAGTAAATCCTGGCCCACGCGCCCACCAACGCCCGCACCGGCCAGCCCATCACGGCGGATGAACTCGATGAGTTGTACGCCAAGACCGCGTACGAGGATCGCGTGCAACTGCCCGACCGCGTGTTGGTGATGTGCGCCGACCTGTTCCGGTATTTGTTGGAAACGGGCGGGCCGGAACAGAAGGCCGTCATCTTTTGCGTGCGCGCTTCGCACGCCGACGCCGGGACCGGCGAAATGAATAACCTGTTCGCGGCGTGGTGCGCGGCCAACGGGCGCAAGCGGGCTGAGCCGTATGCGTTCAAATGCACACAGGCGGGTGGCGGCGCAAATTATCTGCCCGACCTGCGCGGGAG
>JBQTJD010000943.1:0-4628 GCA_052387475.1 Anaerolineales bacterium
CTTCCGACTGGAAGAAACGGCTCATGCTCTACTACCTGAATTTCGTCGAAATCGCGCACGATGTCGTGATTGTTTGCCCGGCTAGACATCGTGTCCAAAACCGCGCACGATGTCGTGATCATTGAGAACTAAGAGGTAGCTTCAGCCAGTACCATAAACACATCCTCCAGCGTCACCTCCGCCGGCTCAACGCTCACATCCGAAAATACAGCGAGCGTCGCACGCAACGAATCGGCGGTATGCACATGCGGCTCGGTAATGACATGCAGATGATCGCCGAGCAGGCCAGCCTGCCGTACGCCGGGTAAACGCTCCAGTGTTTCGAGAGCGGCGATGAGGGGCTGTCCGGTCACGTTCCACACCTCCCCCTGCACCACCGTTTGCTTGAGACGGCTCGGCGAGTCGAGGGCGAGCAATCGGCCGCCATTCATGATGCCGAGCCGCCCGCAATGTTCGGCCTCGTCCATGTAGTGCGTGCTGACGAAGACCGTCGTGCCCGCCTCGGCCAGCGTATAGATCAAATCCCAGAACGCGCGCCTCGCCTCGGGGTCCACGCCGGAGGTCGGCTCGTCGAGGAAGAGCAGTTGCGGTTGGTGGATGAGGGCGATGCCGAGCGCCAGCCGCTGCCGCCAGCCGCCCGCGAGCGCACCGGCTAACTCAGTCTCGCGACCATTCAACCCAATCAAACCCAACACTTCCGGCACGCGCACTCGCAACAGCGCCGACCGCATCCCGTACACGCCGCCGTAGAAGTCGAGGTTCTCGCGCACGGTCAGGTCTTCGTACAACGCAAACCGCTGGCTCATATAGCCGACCAGCGGGCGGATGCGTTCGGCGTCGCGTGCGATGTCGTAGCCGAACACGGTCGCGCTCCCGGCGCTGGGTTGCAGCAGCCCGAGCAGCATCCGCATTGTCGTCGTTTTGCCGCTGCCGTTCGGCCCAAGGTAGCCGAGCACTTCGCCACGCTGCACGCTGAACGAGACGGCGTTGACGGCGATAAAGTCGCCAAAGCGTTTGGTGAGGTCATGAACGGCGATGATGGGGTCAGACATTGCAGATTTCAGATGGCAGATTTTAGATTTGACTCGCCCAGGCAGCGGCTACGATTGATCGCCGCGCGCGGTATTGAGGCTGGCGACAAAGATAGCGACGAGTTCATTCGCCTCCTTCAACAACGGGATGGCCACGGCTTGTTTGACGATCTCTGTTTCCACCAGAATTTCCAGCCAATACAATGACTCGTCAGCTTCCTCGAGGACGATGCCGAGCTTGGCGATGAAATCCGCCTTCGAACGCCCGCGACATGCCGCGCGATAGTTCGCACCCACCGATGTGCCGCTTCGAAACAATTGCTTTCGGACCAACATACTTTCTTCGGTGCGCGGCATATCACGACAAAACACAATTACCGCTTTGGCAAAATCCTTCGTCCGTTGTTTCATTTGTTCGCGATTCATGTCTCCTCCTTGCGCGAACGCTGGCAATGACCGACAAATCTCAGATCTGCAATCTAAAATCTGCCATCAAGCCTGGCTGAGCAGAGAAATGAACACATCTTCGAGCGAAGGCGCTACAAGTCGAAGTCGCTCTACTGCGACCCCGCCAGTTGCGAGCACACTGGGCAACCGCGCCAGCGGCCCGGCGGAATCTCTAACACGCAGATGAAATCGATCGCCGAAAGCCAGCACGTCCTCCACCTCGGCATCCGCTTGCGCGATGGCTTTGGCTTTGTCTTTTGGATGGGCGGCCAGTTCGAGCACGCGGCCCTGCATCTGCGCCGTCAGTTCGCGCGGCGCGCCCTCCACCAGAATTTTTCCGTTGTGCATGAAGCCGACGCGATTGCAGCGCGCGGCCTCATCCATATACGGCGTGCTGACGACCACTGCCGCGCCCTGCGTGAGCAGGCGGATGATGAGCTGCCAGAAATCCTGCCGCGTCACTGGGTCCACCCCGCCCGTGGGTTCATCGAGTAGCAGCACCTTCGGCTCATGGATGAGGGCACACGCCAGGCCGAGCTTCTGCTTCATGCCACCGGAGAGCCGATCGGCGCGGCGGGCCTCGAAGCCGGTAAGGTTGACAAACGCCAGTAGCTCCGCCGCCCGCCGCTCGAAGCGCGTCCCGACCACACCGCGCACTTCACCGAAGAAGCGTAAGTTTTCAACGACAGTCAGATCACCGTACAGGCTGAAGCGTTGCGCGAGGTAACCGATGTGCGCGCGGGCTTGCTCGGTCTCATGCATGAGGTCGTGATCGTTCACGCGCACGCTGCCCGCATCCGCCCGCAGCGCGCCGACCAGCAGCCGCAGCGTCGTGGTCTTGCCCGCCCCATCCGGCCCGACGAGGCCGTACGCTTCGCCGGCGTTGATGCGCAGCGTCACACCGTTCACCGCGTGGGTGTGGCCGAAGGATTTGTGCAGGTCAATGGCTTCAATCAAGGCGGGCATGGTGGGCGGCAAAGGAAACCAGGGAAACGAGGGAAAGGAAGGAAACCACCTGACGATTCGTCGTTTCCCGCTTTGGTTCAAACTCTTTGTAGATGTGTATCTTTGAACGCAGTTGTGTACTTCAGCCCATAGCCGAGCATTCGATCTCCACCGATATGGGCGAACCAGATCAGGGCAATGTGCAACGGGAGGGCGCTGCCCGTGAGGAGGCCGATCACGGCGAACACGCCCGGCAACAGATAGGTGTGAAAGGCGTTGTAAGTTGCCGCGCCCACTCGCGGGCCGGCGAGGTAACCCACCATCGCCAGATCGGGTGCGAGGATCAGCAGCGCGAACAACCACCAATTGCCCTGTGTCATCCAGAACGCAAACATTACCAGCGTCAATAATACGCCGCCTTCAACGTGCAACAGGATCTTTGGTTGTGTGAAGCCCATTTCCCTCAATTCCCTTCTTTCCTTCAGTTCCTTGCATCTCTATTTCCCAAAGCTTACGTCCGCGGGCATGCCGGGTTTGAGTTTGCCGTCGGTGTTTTCGATAGCCAGTTCGATGGCAAAGACCGTCGTCTTGCGCCCATCGGCGGTTTGCACGTTGCGTGGTGTGAACTCGGCTTGGTTGGCGATGTGGGTGACGGTAGCGGTAAAAGTCTGGCCGGGGAACGAGTCCACCGTGACTGTTGCAGTTTGCCCGAGGCTGATCTGGCCATAGCGGTCTTCGGGCACGTAGACGGTGATGGTAAGCCGGTTCAGGTCGCCGATGACGAGCAGCGTCGCACCGGGGGTTGCGAACTCGCCCGGCTCGATGGCACGCGCGAGAATCACACCGGCGGCGGGGGCCTTGAGGGTCAATTTGGTAATTTGCACATTCAACACTTCGATGGCGGCGCGGGCGGCGTCTACCTGCCCCTGAGTGGCGTCCACTTGGGCCTGCGCCACCTCAGCCTGCGCTTGAGCGGCATTCACTTGGGCTTGGGCGACGGCCAGCTGTTCGGAGCGCGCGCCCGCCGCGAGAAAATCGTATTGGGCTTGCGCGTTGTCAAGCGTGGCCTGCGCCTGATCAAGCTGGTGCTTCAACTCTCTGGCGCTGGCTGTCTCTTTGGAGTCCTTGTGCAAATCATCGTAGGCATCTTGTAGGGCCGCCACCGCGAGTTGGGCCTTGTCCACCAGCGTCTGCGTCACTTGCAATTGCTCGGCGGATGGCCCGGCTTTGAGCAAATCGTAATTGGCGGCGGCGGCCTCGGCGGCCGATTGCGCGGCGCGTTGCCCGGCTTGCGCGGCGGCATTCGCGGCCTCGGCGGCGGATACGGCGGCCTTGGCTTGGGCGCGTTGCGCCTCTAACAGGGTTGTGTCGAATTGAATCAACACGTCACCCGCTTGCACGCTATCGCCTTCGGCGGCGTTGACGCTCACCACTCGCCCGCCGAGTTCCGGGCTGACGTTGATGGTGAGGGCTTCAATGGTGCCCGAGGCCGAGAGCGCGCCGTCCTGCGCGGCGGCGGGTCGAGTGAAATACCACACGCCGGCGGCAATCAGCGCAATGAGCAATACCACGGGAATGATGCGACGAGGGCTGGGGTGCATGGGAGCCTCCAAGGATGAAGGATGAAGGCAGAAGGATGAAAGGGCGTTGCTTTCCGCCTTCATCCTTCTGCCTTCCGCCTTTCAGAGTCAGTCGAGCCTCTTCCGAAAACGCAAGGCCGCGCCGCCCAGGATGACGACGGCAAAGATACTCAACGCCAGCACCTCCGGCCAGAGCGTTTCGATGCCAACGCCCTTGAGCACAATGCCGCGGGCGATGATGAGAAAGTAGCGCAACGGGATGGCGTAGCTGATGATCTGCAACGGCAGCGGCATCGCGGCCAATGGGAAAAAGAATCCGGAGAGGAAGATGCCGGGCAGGTTGATGAACAGGGAGGTGATCATCGCCTCTTGCTGCGTGTTAGCAATGGTGGAGACAAACAGGCCCAGCCCCAGCGTGGTGGCGAGGAAGAGCGCGGCCAGCGCCAGCAGCAACGGCACGCTGCCATTGATCGGGATGCCGAACAACAGCACCCCGGCCACCAGAATCTCGAGCATGTTGATGAAGGCAATGAGGACGTACGGCGTGAGCTTGCCGGCCATCAACTCCCAGGCGCGGATGGGCGTGACGATGAGTTGCTCAATAGTGCCGCGCTCGCGCTCGCGC
>JBQTJD010000944.1:0-8852 GCA_052387475.1 Anaerolineales bacterium
ACGAGCATTTGGCCGACGCGCTCTCCGGCGTCACCGGCGTGGAGTTCAGCGTGCAGGATATCCTTGACGTGGGCGCGCGCGCGCAAACGCTCTCGCGGCTATTCAACCTGCGTGAAGGCTTCACCGCCGCCGACGACAAACTTCCGAAGCGCGTGATGAAGGCCTTTGAAAGTGGGCCGTTGAAGGGGATTGAAATGTCGGAAGAGTCGTTCGACTGGGCCAAGCGCCGTTACTACGAGTTGATGCAGTGGGACGCGGACACTGGCGTGCCGAGCGAGGAGTGCTTGCGCGAGTTGAAACTTGACCAGTTGCTGGAAAAGACCTGGTAGATAATTGAACCGCGAAGACGCAAAGAGCGCAAAGAAAGCATTTCAAAGGCTTCGCGTTCTTCGCGTCTTCGCGGTTAACTTCAGATGAAGAAAATAGACTCGATTGAGATTCGTCACTACCGCATCGCCCTCGACCCGCCGTTTCACGCCTCGTGGGACCCCAATCCGCGCAAGACTTTCACGAACACAATTGTGCGTGTGAAAGCCGGTGACTACGAGGGAGTGGGTTCCGGCGATGCGATGCTGGGCTTCGCGGGCCACGAGCACCTCTTCATCAGCCACGACCCGTTCGCCATCGAGCGGCACGTCCGCATCCTCGACAATCTGCAATTCCACTACGGGCGCTGCTGGCCGCTCGAAGTCGCGCTGTGGGATTTGATGGGCAAGATCGCCGGGCAACCGGTGTGGAAGCTGCTCGGTGGACGCAGCAGCCGCGTACCGCTGTACGCCTCGTGTGGTGAACGCAAGCCGGCCGCCGAGCGTGCCGACTCCGCGAAGCAACTCAAAGCCCTCGGCTATCCCGCGCTCAAGATTCGGTTTCACGACGCGGACATTCAGAAAGACATCGCCGTCGTCGCTGCGACGCGCACGGCCATCGGCTCAGACATGCACATCCTCGTGGACGCTAATCAGGGCTGGCAGATGCCGTGGGATGCGTCGCCGACATGGGATTTCAAAACCGCGCTGTGGGTGGCCGACGCGCTGGCCGAGCTGGGCGTGTTCTGGCTGGAGGAGCCGCTGCACCGGCACGATTACGAAGGGCTGGCAAACTTGCGCAAGCGCGCCAAGCTGCGGATTGCGGGCGGTGAGGGCAACCGCGAGTACGCCGACCTGCGGCAATATCTCAAGCACGGCTCGTTCGATGTCTATCAGCCGGATGTAGTGTGGTGCACGGGCGTGTTGCGCGCGCGACAACTGGCCGGCGAAGTGCAGGCCGCGAGTTGCATTTACACGCCGCACACGTGGGGCGACGGGCTGGTGCTGCTCGCCAACCTGCACGTCTGCGCCGCCCTTTCCAGCGCGCCGTTCGTCGAATTCCCGTTCGACCCACCGAACTGGACGCCGGGATGCCGCGACTTCATCCTCCCTGCCCCGCTGCTGCCGAGCGGCCCCGGTTACATCGATCTACCCGATGTGCCCGGCTTGGGAGCCGAAATCAACTGGGAAGCGCTGGAACAGTATAGAATTGACAGCGGCACGATGAAGTCAAATTGAACGGAGGCTGGATGATCACCGCCCGCACTGATGTTGTTGGCTCAATGTTGCGCCCGCCTTATCTGCTCGCCGCGCGAGATGACCTCGACGCCGGGAAAATCTCGCCGGCAGAATTCAAAGTGATCGAAGACCGCGCGGTGGATGAGGCGATCAAAACTCAGGAGGACGCCGGCCTCGCAGTCGTGACCGACGGCGAGCAGCGGCGTCTTTCGTTTCAAAGCCAACTCCTTGAGTCAGTCGAGGGCGTCGGCGAGTGGGACATTGACGCCTTCCTGTGGGGCGATTGGAAGGGCGACAAGCGTATCGGCGATGAGAGCACTGCGCGCCCGAAGGAGCTGGGCGTGACGGGCAAGCTACGCCGCAAGCGCCATCTTTCAGCGGAGGAGTTCGTCTATCTGCGCCGGCGCACGAGCCGCACCCCCAAGATCACGCTCACCAGCCCCAGCCTGTACGCCAACCTGTGGTCGCCGGAGAGGTCATCGGGCGCGTATCCCACGCTCGACAGCTTCCTCACTGATGTCGTCGACATCCTGCGCGACGAGGTGGCCGAACTGGTTCGCCTCGGTGCGACGTACATTCAAATTGACGCCCCGCACTATCCACTGTTGATTGACCCGGTCACGCGCGCGTTTTACGAAAGCCGGGGATGGAACCTTGAGAATTGGTTGCGACAAGGCATCGAGATGGATAATGCCGTCATTGGAAATTGGCCCGGCGTCACCTTCAGCTTTCACCTGTGCCGGGGCAACCAGCACAGCCGTTGGCTGGTGGAGGGCGGCTACGACCTGATCGCGAAGCCGATTTTTCAAGGCATCCGCGCGCACCGGCTGATGCTGGAGTATGATGACAAACGCTCCGGCAGCTTCGACCCGCTCAAAGATGTGCCCGAGGACAAAGTGGTCGTGCTCGGATTAGTGACGACGAAGACGCCGCGTGTCGAGACAGTAGACTTTCTCAAGTCTCGGATTGAGGATGCCGCGCGCTGGGTTCCGCTTGACCGGCTCGCCATCAGCCCGCAGTGCGGTTTCGCCACCAGCGTTGGCGGCAATGCGATTACGATGGATGATCAATTTCGCAAAATGCGCACACTGGCCGAAACGGCGCGCGAAGTGTGGGGAATTCTATGAAGAGTGAAGACGTGACACCTGACATTATGAAATACAACTTCGACGAAATCATTGACCGCCGCCACACTGACAGCAGCAAATGGAAATGGTATCCGCCCGACGTGCTGCCAATGTGGGTGGCGGATATGGACTTCCGCGCGCCCGAGCCGGTGCTCGCCCGCCTGCGCGAGATGGTGGCGCATGGCATCTTCGGCTACGAGTTCCCGCCGCCAGAGTGGTTCAGCTTCGTCTGTGAGCGGATGGACAAGTTGTACGGCTGGGCGATCACACCGGAGATGGTGGTCACGACGCCGGGGGTCGTCTCAGGCTTCAACGTCGCGGCGCTTGCGGTCTGCGGGCCGGGCAGCGCGTTGCTGATGCAACCGCCGGTGTACTTTCCGTTTCTGCATGTGCACGAGAACAATGGCCTGCAACGGCAGTTCGCGCCGCTCACTGCGCACACCAATAGTCGTAGCGTGCGTTATGAGTTGGATTTCGACGTTTTCGAGTCCGCCTTTACCCCGGAAACGCGCCTCTTTCTACTCTGCCATCCACACAACCCGACTGGGCAGGTGTACACTCGTGATGAGTTGGCGCGGCTGGCGGAGATTTGTCTGCGGCACAACGTCGCCATCTGCTCCGACGAAATCCACAGCGAATTGCTGCTGGGCGGCGCAGGGCATGTGCCATTGGCGATGATCTCGCCGGAGGTGGAGCAGCGCACCATCACCCTCATCGCGCCGAGCAAGACGTTCAACCTGGCCGGGCTGTTTTGCAGCTTCGCCATCATCCCCAACCTCGAACTGCGCGAGCGCTACAAAAAAGTCTGTGAGCAACAGATTTTGCACAGCAACAGCTTCGGCCTCGCCGCGGCTAAGGCGGCGTTTCAGCACGGCGATGAGTGGCTGGCCGAACTACGCGCCTACCTCACCGCGAATCGCGACGCGCTCGTGGACTACGTCCGCGACTGCCTGTCGGGCATGCGCGCCGCTGTGCCCGACGCGACCTACCTGGCTTGGCTCGACTGCCGTGATCTCAACTTGCAGCCTTCGCCGTTCGAGTTTTTCCTCAAAGAAGCGAGGGTCGCGCTGGGCGATGGCGCTATGTTTGGGCCGGGCGGTGAGGGCTTCGTGCGCCTCAACTTCGGCTGCCCGCGCGCGATGCTGATGGATGGGCTGGAGCGGATGAGGATGGCGCTCGTGAAACGTGTCGCGTGATACGTAGGGCTCAATCACGTTTCACGCATTGGAACACTCGCTATGACTCTGTTGATTACTGAGCACGACGTTGAGCGCTTACTCACGATGGATATCGCACTTGAGTGCGTAGAAGCCGCCTTCCGCGCGATGAGCGTGGAAGGCGCGGTGAACCATCCGCGCCGCCGGTTGCCGCTGAACGGTGGGATGTTGCATTACATGGCCAGCATCATCCCGTCGCACAACGTCTTTGGCATGAAGCTGTATCCCACCGGCCTCGGCCCCACGAACTTCCTCATCCCGCTGTACGACGCGAAAACGGCCAGACTGCTGGCGCTGATCGAAGGCGACTATCTCGGCCGGTTGCGCACCGGCGCGGCCAGCGGTGTGGCGACGAAGTATATGGCCCGCGAGAACTCACGTGTGTTGGGATTGATCGGCGCGGGCGGGCAGGCGCGCACGCAGATGCTGGCGATCTGTGCGGTGCGGCCCATCGAGCGCGTGCTGGTGTTCAGCCGCAAGCCCGAGAACCGCGCCGAGTTCGTGCGCGAGATGCAGCCGCAAGTGAAGGCCGCAAATATGCGGGCCGAAATTGTAGCGGTGGATGATCCACACGCTGCCATCGAACCAGCCGATGTCGTGGCGACCATGACCACGGCCAGCACTCCCGTCTTTGACGGGAGTTGGCTGGCTGCCGGAACACATATCAGCGCGGCTGGCAGCAATCACCTCAAGCGGTGCGAGATCGATAGTACAACGATCAAACGTTGCGCCCGCATCGCCGCTGATTCGGTCGAGCAAGCGCAGATGGAATGCGGCGACCTGGCCGCAGCTGTCACGGAGGGCGTCATCGCATGGGAAAACGTGATTGAGTTTGCCGACATCGTGGGCGGCAAAACGCCGGGCCGCCTCTCGGCGGAAGAAATTACGCTATTCGAGTCGCAGGGGTTGTCGGTGTGGGACATCGCCACCGCCGCGCGCGTATACGCGCTGGCCGTTGAGCGTGGCGTCGGTCAAACGATACCGCTCTTTGAACGCTGAGAGATTTCAACGCAAAGCCGCAAAGAGTCGTTTTCTTTGCGCCCTGGCATCCTTGCGTCTTTGCGTTAAAAAAAGGCCGGCAACAGTTCGGGGCGATAGGCATAGAGCACGGCTGCCACTTCCTCTCGCGTGGGCGCGGCCAGCGCGGTGCCCAGCTTCTGCACCTTCGCCGCGCCGGCCGCATTCGCCACCGCACCGATCACATTCCACGGCAGCCCGTGCAATAGCCCCCACCCCACCGCCGCCGCAAAGCAATCGCCCGCTGCTGTCGTGTCGCGCATCTCCACCGCATAGCCCGGACAGTCAATCGTTGAGTCGCCGGTGGCGATGGTGCAGCCCGCCGCGCCGTGTTTGGTGATGCACACCAGACCGCGTCGGTCGTGCAAAGCGAAGCTTTGCCTGAGACCGACGCGGTCTAATACCGATGACTCTTCTTCCGTCATCAACAGAACTTTCGCAGATCGTAGCATCGCCTTCAACCACTCGCTGTCAATCGCCGCCACCTGCGGGCCGGGGTCGAACAGCACCGGCGCGCCGGCCCGCGCCGCCATCTCCGCTCCCGCCCGAATCACGGCCGGCTCATCGTGAAAGTACGACCAGCCATCCACGAACACAATGCCGGCGGATTGCAGCACTTGAGTCCATCGCGCGGGCAACGCCTGCGGGCCGTGCGTGCCGTAGCGCCCGAGAAAGACGTGCCCGCCGGCCTCGGCCCGCAGCACGACGGCGGCAGCGGTGGGGGCATCGTTCATTTGCAGCACGTGGCTCGTGTCCACACCCTCGGCGCGCAAGTGATGGAGCACGCGCTCGCCGACCCAATCCGCGCCGAGGCTGCCGAGCGCGACGGTGGGCAGACCGAGCCGCGCGGCGGCGACCAGCGCGTTGCCAGCCCCGCCCGGCCCCAGATCAAAGTGCGAGACCGTCTGATGCTGGGCGGCCTCCACCGGCAGGCGGTCAACACCGAGGTATAAGTCTGCGATCAAATCGCCGAGGGTGACAAAAGGCTTCACAAACTCAGCATCGAATTACGCGAATTGCGCGAACGAAAACAATTCGCGTTCATTCGCGCAATTCGATGCGATAGCGCCGGATGGCTTGAACGGAATCGTGCGCCAACCGGCGGAAGTTCAACTGATTGACCGACTCCAGCGTAGCCACCATTTCACTCGGAATGGAGTCGATGCCGCTGTACGCCCCGCACACCGCGCCCGCAATCGCGCCGATCGTGTCGCCATCCCCGCCGAGGTTGGCCGCAAGCAACGTCGCAGTCAGTGGGTCGCCATTTGCCAACACGATCAGCGCCAACGCAGTCGGCACAGTCTCATACGCCGCCATCCCCGCGCCGGAGAGATCGTACAAATCTCGCAGTGTTTGCCATACCCCATCCGGCCAATCGTACGGATCGCGCGATACCGGCGGGCACTCGCGCACAAGATTGACCGCCCAGCGGATGCGGCGCGCGAGGTCGGGTTGCGACGCGAATGGCTGCGGGCCGGCATACTGCTGCGCCCCCAGCGTCGCGCCGAGGCAGGCAGCGACGATGATGTTCGCGAGATCGCCCTCACCCCCCGCCCCTCTCCCGCTGGGAGAGGGGAGAACGGCGCACGCCACCGCCGCCGCGCTCGCGAAGCCAATTGGTGTGTGATGCGTCGGCATCGCTGACCACACCGCGTAACGAGCAATCGTCTCCAAATCAGTCGAAAGAAAACCGAGCGGGGCCACGCGCATCGCCGCGCCGTTCGTCGCGCCGCCCAGGCCGCTTTCGGTAACGGGCACGCCGCGCTTCAGCGCCGCATACGCCGCCTTCGTGCTCGGGCCGACGTACGGTGAGTGTGCGGCATCAATCGAGTCGAGCCAGTGCACGAGCGCGCGGGCGGCAACCTCCGGCGAGAAGGTCTGCTCGCGGATGACGGCTTCCACCAGCGCGAGCGCAGCCTGCGTGTCATCGGTGATTTGCCCGGCGCGCAATCCGGCGTGTCCGAACTCATCATCGGGATGTGGGGCGAGGAAGCTGGTGATGAGGCCGTAGCGCGCGCGGGTAGCTTCAGGTGTGGGTTGCGTGACGGTGCCCAGCGCATCGCCGAGGGCGAGGCCGGCGAGGCAACCGGCCATGCGTTCCAAATTTGAAGGTTGAAGGTTCAAACGTTGCTTCGTTGATTCCAAAATCGGAGTAATTCAGCCTCGCGTTCGGGCGTGAGGCCGGCACGCCACGAATGATCGGTTGGGCGAGTGGCGGCCCACGCCAACGTGTCACTCACGGTTTCAACGAGCGAGCGCAGGGTGAGGCCAGTACTGAGAGCCTTTTGCACGCTGATGGCGGCGAAGCCCACCGCGTCACCATCGGCTTCCGGAATCCACAGCGGCAGTTCGCTCCACGGCGCGACTTTGTGTTCGAGCAGAAACGATTCGCTTACCCACATCACGCGCGCGTCGCTTTTGGATTCGGCGCGGCTCGCATCGAGCAGCGCGCCCAACGTCACCGCGCCAGCGAAGCTGGCGTGTGGAGAACTGCTACGCAGTTCTCCCACGGCGTACCCGCCGCTCGCGTTCGGAAGACCATCGGCGTTGAAGACGCCGGTCGCGCGCGTTTCGGTCAGGCGCACAATCCAATCTGCGAGGTCGCGCACGTCAATGAATTGCACGGGATAGTCGGGCCGGGCGGGCGCAAGCACCTCCCCGCCGCGCGCCATTCGAGCCGGCCAGTACGTGAACCGGTCAGTCGGGTCGTGCGGACCAACAATGAGGCCGGGGCGGATCGTGAGCGTACGTCCGGGCAATGCGGACTCAGCGGCGCGCTCGCAGAGTGCTTTCAGCGGGCCATAGGTCTCGCCCGTCACTTCTTCCACAGTTTCATCCGCAAGCGCGCCGGTCGGATGCGACTCATCAATGTCCACCGTGCGGAAGTCGGCGTACACCGACTCGGTCGAAATGAAGGTGTATCGCTCTACCGCGCCGGCCAGCAGTTGTGCGGAGGCGCGCACCTCACGCGGAATGTAGCCGCACGTGTCAATGACCGCATCCCACTTGCGGCCTTTCAGCGCGTCGAGGCCGCCCTCGGTCCGGCGGTCGCCGCGAAGCTTTTCAACTTGCGGAAACAATTCCGGGTGGTGCTGGCCGCGATTGAACAGCGTGAGGGTGTGCCCGCGTTGCAGCGCGGCTTCGACGATGTGCCGCCCAAGGAAAACCGTGCCGCCGAGAATTAGTAAATGCATAAGTGTCTTTAACGCAAAGGCGCAAAGAAGCTGGCGAACAAAGTTCGCACACGCAAGGAGCAGCTTTTCTTTGCGCCCTGGCATCCTTGCGTCTTTGCGTTAAGCAGTCGTATTCTCCCACGCGCTCAAGCCATCCAGCACCTTCATCTCGTCGTCGCTCAATCGCAAGCCCACCGCGCCGAGCGAGTCGGCCAGTTGCGCGGGCGTGTTCGCGCCGATGATGGGCGCGGTCGTGTTCGGCTTGCTCAACAGCCAGCCCAGCGCGATCTGCCCTGGTTTCTTGCCGCGCGCCTGACCAATCTGGTCGAGCTTATCGAGCAAAGCGAAGTTGCGGTCGGTGAGTAGCTTGCTCACACCCTCAGCCCGCTTGCTCTCGGGCAGCGGCTGCCCGCGGCGATACTTGCCGGTGAGGAAGCCGCGACCCAGCGGGCTGTACGGGATGACGCCGAGGCCGTATTTCTGCACCACCGGATAGACATTGCGTTCAAAGTTCTCGCGTTCCACCAACGACCAATGCGGCTGAAGGGTGACAAATTCGGCCAGCCCAGCGTGCCGCGCGGTGAGCGCCGCCTCGACCAGTTGCCAGCCGTTGTAATTCGAGCAACCGATGTAGCGCGCCTTGCCCGCGCGAATCAAATCATCCAGCGCCCGCAGTGTCTCTTCAATCGGTGTATTGTCATCGGGCCAGTGGGTTTGATAGAGATCGATGTAATCGGTCTGCAAGCGGCGCAACGAGTCCTCACAGGCCTGGAT
>JBQTJD010000945.1:0-3992 GCA_052387475.1 Anaerolineales bacterium
AGTCATCGACCGAGTAAAACTCGCGCAAGCGGATCTCGCCCGTGTCCCGATCCACTTCCACCACCGCCACCATCGCGCCGAAGGGATAGACGGTCTCGGGCGGGCGGAAAAAGTCAATGGCCTCCAAGCCGGAGTCAATGTCCGCCGGCAGATTATCCGAATACGCGCGGTCGGCGATCTGCGCCAACGTTAGCCCACGCGACGGTGCGCCCTTCACGTGGAATTGGCGATTGGTCAGGATGATGTCTTCGGGCGCGGCCTCCAGCATGTGCGCGGCGATACGAGCCGCCTTAGCACGGATTTTGGCGAGCGCGCGCACCAGCGCCGACCCGCCCACTACCAGCCCGCGACTGCCGCCCGTCCCCTGGCCCATCGGGGTTTCGCCGGTATCGCCATGCCGCACGAGGATACGATCAAAATCCACACCCAACTCATCGGCCACGATTTGCGCGAAGGTGGTCTGCTGCCCCTGGCCATGCGGCGAGATGCCGGTGAGCACCGTGACGTCACCCTGCGGGTTTACACGCACCACCGAACTCTCGTACGGGCCGAAGCCACACATCTCGGTGTAACATGCCAAGCCAATCCCCAATAACCAATTACCATTTGCTTCCCGGCGTTGTCGTTGTTCCTCGCGTAGTAATTGGTAATTGGAAATCTGTAACGCTTTGCTCAACGCCTTGTCGTACTCGCCGGTGTCGTAGAGTGGGCCGGTGGGCGTTTTATACGGGAATGCTTCTGGCGGGATGAAGTTCTTGCGGCGCACAGCCACCGGATCAAGATTCAGTTCGGCCGCGATCAAGTCCATCATCCGCTCAATGTAGTAGGCGGCCTCCGGGCGGCCCGCGCCGCGATAGGCGGCCACCGGCGTGGTGTTGGTGTATACGCAACGGATGTCAATGTCCACCGCCGGGATGCGATAGGTGCCGACGGCCATCTGCCCGGTGAGTTCCGGGATGACCGGCGCAATGGGATACGCGCCGAGGTCGGCCAACACGCGCAGCCGCAGCGCGGTCACCGTGCCATCGGCCTGCACGGCGACTTCAATATCTGCAATCTGGCCACGACCGTGTACAGTGGCGGTCATGTGCTCCATGCGAGTCTCAATCCATTGCAGCGGCGCGCGCAAACGCAGCGCCATCACCGCCAGCGCAATCTCCTCTGGATAGATTTGGCCTTTGAGACCAAAACCGCCGCCCACGTCCGGCGCGATGACACGCACCTGTGTCTCCGGCATCCGCAACGTCTTGGCGAGGTCACCGCGAATCCAGTGCGGAGCCTGCGTCGTCGTCCACAAGGTGATGCCACCGGTGGTCGGGTCGGGGGCGGCCACGGCGGCGCGACACTCCAAGGGGATACCGGCCAGACGTTGATTGACCATGCGCTGCCGGATGACGCCCTGGGCGCTGGCGAATGCGCCGTCCACATCGCCGTGCGATTTCTTCCACGTGTGCGCGACGTTGCCGGATAGCTCATCGAACACGCGCGGCGCATCAACCTCCGCCGCTTTGAGGGGATCAATCACTGGCGACGCCGGTTCCCAATCGACGAGCACCTCATTCGCCGCGTCTGCCGCAATGGCCGAATCGGTGGCGACCACTGCCGCAACGGCTTCGCCCACGTGCCGCACGCGCTCAATGGAGAGGGCGTAATGGGATTGCGGGATTTCCTGGCTGCCGCTCGCGCCGCCCTCGGACGTGCTCGCCATCGGCACGGGTTTGTATTGCGCCTTCAAATCTTCACCACTGATTACGGCCACCACGCCCGCGCGACGCAACGCAGCGGAGGCGTCAATGCTGCGGAGATGTGCATGGGCATAGGGGCTGCGGATGAAGACGACGGACAGCATCCTTGGCAGCTTGAGGTTGGCAACGAACGTGCCCTGGCCGGTGAGCAGATGCGGGTCTTCTTTGCGCTTGACGCGCATGCCGACGAGTTTGCTATACATGAGGACTCAACGCTTATGAATATGCGCTCGTATCACCATCGCCGTCAGGCCCCCATCCCCGGCCCTTCCCCTGTCGCGCGCTTTTCCGCGACGGGGGAAGGGAGTGAGTCTCCCCTCCCTTGTGCCGCCGCAGTTGCGGCACGGGGGAGGGTTAGGGTGGGGGCCAGCGCCGCGCCTGCCACCGGTTTGCCATTTTGAATCACCAGCCATCGTTGTTCTGGTCGCGTGAACACCTGCACATCCTCCAAAGGGTCGCCATCCAGGATGAGGAGATCAGCGGTCTGACCTGGTGCGACTGTGCCCACTTCTTTCTCAATTCCACATGCCTTCGCTGCGATGCTCGTCGCCGCGACGATGCCTTCCATCGGGGTCAGGCCCGCTTCGACCAGCTTCACCAACTCGCGCGCGTTTGCGCCGTGCGGCCCGGCGTCGGCGCCCATTGCAATCGGCACACCGGCGCGGTGAGCGGCCTCCACCGTTTTCAGCGCAGCCTCACCCAGCATCTTCGCTTGATCCAACATCCACTGCGGAAAGCGTCCGCTCGCGTTCGCTACCGCTTCAAACACGCATAGCGTCGGCACGAGGACGATGCCCTTCGCCGCCATCGCCTCCAGCACGGCGGGATCGCGATAGCCCATATCACCGTGCTCGATGGTATCCACGCCCGCTTCCACTGAAAGGCGAATGCCGTCCAGCCCTTCGGCGTGCGAGGCGACTTTGAAGCCCATGCGGTGCGCCTCCTCCACAATGGCCTGCAACTCTTCGAGCGTCATCTGCGCGGGATTGATATCCTCGTCGGGAACCGTGAGCGCGCCGGTGGCCATGATCTTGATGAAGTCCGCGCCCTGCCGGATCTGCTCGCGCACCGCTTTGCGCATGTCGTCCGGCCCGTCGGCTTCGCGATACATCCCGGCGAAGGCGCGCGCGCCGGGCGAGGTGGCGGCGACGATCTGCCCGCACAGCACGAGGCGCGGCCCGGCGCACAACCCCAACTCAATCGCTCGCCGCAGCGTGAACAACGAACGTCCATAACTGCCACAATCACGCACGGTGGTGAGGCCGCCCTCGAGCATGTGTCGCGAGACGAGCGTGAGGCCATAGGCCTGCATGTCCGGCGCGAGGTCGCGCGTCTGAAGCTCCGGCTGCGGCAGACCCAGCCCCGAGAGATGCACATGCGCGTCAATCAGCCCGGGCAGCAGCCTGCGGCCGGCGAGGTCAATCACCTGCGCCTCGGCGGGCGGCGGCTCACCGATGGAGGCGACTCGTCCCGCAGCCACAACGACAGTGACATCGTCGCACGGGGGTGCGCCGGTTCCGTCAATCAAGCGAGCATGTGTCAGGGCGAGCATCAGTTTGATCGCGGCTGTAGAGACGCCCCGGTGGGGCGTCTCCGCTCAAAAGGAATAGGACTTACGCAGTTCGAGTTGTCACCCAGAGCGAAGCGAGGAATCTCTGACCGAACGTAGAGATTCCTCGCCGCCAACAGCGCGGCTCGGAATGACATCCAGTTGTGTTTCATTTACCCACCGCGCTTCGCAATCCAACCGGCGTCCATCGGCAGCGCGTGGCCAGTGACGAGCCGCGAGGCATCCGAGACCAGCCATAGCACGCCTTCGGCCACCTCAGAAAAATCCGGCTGCCCGCCGCTCTCAAATAGGTTCTCCTTGCCGGACACAAGATCAAATTCTTCGTAGGTCGCATTCGGGTGGCCGACGACCTGATCCCAATACGGATGGGTGGTCACGCGCGGTGGCAGGCTCTTATCGGCCATTTGCGTCGGGCAGATGGCGTTGACGTTGATGTCGTAGGGGCCAAGCTCGATGGCCAGGGCTTTGGCGTAAGCGATGACGCCGGCCTTGGCCGCGCAGTAATGGGCGTAGTTTGCTTCCATCCGCAGGCCGTCGCGTGACGACGTCATGACGATCTTGCCGTAGCGCCGCTCGATCATGTGCGGCACGACATATTTGGTGGCGAGCCACATGCCTTTGAGATTGACATCCATCAACAAGTCCCACTCTGCTTCGGTCAGCTCCCAGGCCGGGTT
>JBQTJD010000946.1:0-4124 GCA_052387475.1 Anaerolineales bacterium
CAGGAACAGGCCTACGAAAAGGTGCGCCTGTTGCCGGATTGGTTCAAGAATTCCTCGCCCGAGCCGGGCAGTGAGAGCGAGATGGTGACCGACCTGGCCGGTTTGCGCGTCACCCTGCCGCAACTCAGCTTTGGCCAACAGATGGCGTTGCGCTGGGGCAGCCACGATCTGCATCTACATCATCGCGGCGGTGTTAACCCCGGAGCGGCGTGGGTGGAATTGCCCGACGCCGGTGTGGTTTTTAGCGGTGATAGTGTGACGAACAAGGTGCCGCCGTTCCTGCAAGAGGCCGATCTCGAACGCTGGTTGGCGGCGCTGGCCCAGTTGAAAAAGCAGAAGTGGGTCAAACACATCGTGCCCGGGCGCGGCGGGGCGCTCAAACGCGAGGGCCTCAAGCCCATGGAAGATGTGCTCAAGCTGGTGCAACGCCGTATCGAAGTGCTGATCAAGAGCAAGAAATCGCGCACTGATTTGGAAGTGGTGGTGCAGGATGTGTTGGGGCGCTATACCGTGTCCGCCGATTTGCGCCATCATTACCAGCGCCGGCTGCGCGCCGGCCTCGATCATCTCTTCGACCGCCGCCTCGCGCGGTAGGAGCGGGTTGCACGCGCGATGTCGCGCTCCTACATTGACATGACCTTTCAACCCCTGCTCGAACTCACGCGCGCCGGCCTGCTCGAGTCGCAGCATTCCGGCGCGATTGCCGTCGCCGATGCCGCCGGTCGTCTGGTGGCCTGGGCGGGCGACCCCCATGCGGTTGTGTTTCTGCGCTCTTCCGCCAAACCTTTTCAAGCCATTCCCCTCGTCGAGACCGGCGCGGCTCAGGCGTTTGGTTTCACAGCCTGTGAGATTGCGTTGGCCTGTGCCTCGCACTCCGGCTCGGCGCAGCATGTGGCGATGGTGCAGAGCATGCTGATGAAAGCGGGCGTGAGCGAGGCCCATCTCGGCTGCGGCGCGCATCCGGTGGATGATGAAGACTCTACCGCGCAGCTCATTCGGGCGGGCGAAAGACCGACGCCGGTGTATCACAATTGCTCGGGCAAACATGCCGGCATGCTGGCGGTTGCGCAGCATTGCGGCTGGTCAGCCGAGGAGTATCTCGATCCCCGACATCCTCTGCAACAAATGATCTTGCGCCAGTTCGCTGAATTGTGCGGCCTGCCCGTGCCGGAGGTGTGTGTCGGTGTGGATGGATGCTCCGCCCCGAATTTCGCGGTGCCATTGGTGAACGCCGCCATGGCTTTCGCGCGGCTCGCCGATCCGCACACAACGGCGCACGCCGACTCGTTGCAGGTCATCTTCAATGCCATGACGACCTGCCCGGAGATGGTGCAGGCCCCCGGCGGCTTCGATACAGTGTTGATGGAGGTGGGTGAGCGACATCTGGTTGCCAAGCGCGGGGCCGAGGCGTATATGGGCATCGGGATTGTGCGCGACGCGCTGGGCACAGGCTCGCCCGCCCTGGGCATCGCGTTCAAGATCGCGGATGGCGCCAGCCGCGCTACGGTTCCGGTCGCAATCAGCGTGCTGCGGCAGTTGGGCGCGCTCTCGCCGGGGGCCGAGCAACGGCTTGCCGCAGCCGGCTTCCCTCTGCCGCAACCGGTGAAAAACTGGCGCGGTTTCGTCGTCGGCGAGACGCGCACCACTTTCAGCCTCGAGCGTTGACGGCTTCGCCAGCCGTGTGGTATCCTTGCGGCTCGCTGGGCTTGTCGCCCATTACCAGTTAAGGAGTAAACCATTCCCGTCTCAGCCTCAGATTATCGAATCAATGAGCAAATCACTGCGCGCGAAGTGCGCGTGATCGGCCCGAACAACGAAAATGTCGGCGTGATCTCCACCTACGAAGCCCTGCGCATGGCGCGAGACGCGAACAAGGATTTGGTGGAAGTCAGCCCCACCGCGGCGCCCCCGGTGTGTCGGATCCTCGATTACGGGAAGTTCCTGTACGAGAAAACGAAAAAAGATAAGGAAGCCCGCAAAGCGCAGAAGTTCATTGAAGTTAAAGAGATCCAACTGCGCCCCAAGAGCAATGAGTTCCACACCGGGCTGAAAGTGCGCGATGCGCGCCGCTGGCTGGATGAAGGCAAAAAAGTGCGGGTGCGGGTGAAGTTTCGCGGGCGCGAGATCACCCATTCCAACCTCGGCCTGGAGGATTTGGCCGAGATTGCCAAAGAACTTTCCGATGTGGGAGTGATCGAGCAGCAGCCGTTGATGGAAGGCCGGACGATGATCATGCTGCTGGCGCCCAACCCCAAACGGGCGAGCGTCAAACCGGCCGCACCGGCGACGCCCATGAAAGAAAAAGCGGAAGCCGAAGCGCCAATGGTTTCGGCGGAAGCGCAGACCGAGTGATTGAAGTCTGATCGCACCGGGGCCGAACACCAGCCCCGGTGAACTTTGTGACAACGAATTGAACGAACGACGCGGATGATGAGAAGGAGAGCAATATCGTGCCTCGCAAATTGAAAGCCAAGTACAAACTGAAGACGCATAAGGCGACGGCCAAGCGCTTTCGCGTGACGGGCGGCGGGCTGCTGGTGCGCACCAAGAAGGGCAAGAGCCATCTGCGCCGCCGCACCTCCAAGCGCACCAAGGCGTTGTTCACCGAGATGTTGCCGGTGAAGGGCAAGAACATCGCCAAGCGCGTGCGCCGGCTGGCCCCGTATCTCAAGCGGTTTGACGACAAGTCTTCGACGTGATGAAAGGGATTAATCCCTCACCCCTCACCCCTAATCCCTAATTTAGCGCGGGCTGTTCGCGGCAACAACGCGTGGGATGAAAAATCCCGTGGGCCGCGAGGGGTTCGCAGGAGTAAGTTGCAATGCGTGTTAAAGGTGGAATTGTTACCCGGCGACGCCACAAGAAAATCCTCAAGTGGAGCCAGGGCAAGCGTGGCGCGTATCATCGCCTGTTCCGCCGCGCCAACGAAGGCATGTTGCACGGCTTCTTCTATGCATGGCGTGACCGCCGCAACCGCCGGCGCGACCTGCGCCGGTTGTGGATCGCGCGCATCAACGCTGCTGCGCGGTTGAACAATATCAGTTACAGTCGGTTGATGGATGCGATGAAGAAGGCTAACATCACGCTTGACCGCAAGGCGCTGGCCGATATGGCCGTGCGCGACGCCGCCGCCTTCAGCGCCGTGGTGCAAGCCGCTACAGCCAAAGGATAACGGCAACAAGATCGCCAGTTTCAGTAACCGCATCCGCCCAGGGTGCGGTTTTTATTTGTGGCTAGACCGACGCGGTTTTCAAAACCGCGTCGGTCTTGAGGAAAGGCTTATAATCTTTGTGCCCAGCGCGTCTTTGAGTCATCGTGGTGAAGCATGTCCACCCCAATTGCACAACTCACTTTGTCTGCGGGCCTAACGCTCACGCTCTATCAGGGTGACCTCACCGAAGAAGCGGTGGACGCCATTGTGAACGCGGCGAACGAACACCTCGCGCACGGCGGCGGGCTGGCCGGCGCGATTGTGCGCAAGGGCGGGTGGCAAATTCAGACGGAAAGCGATGAATGGGTGCGGAAGAATGGGCAGGCCGGACACGCTAAGCCCGCGCTCACAAGGGCAGGATCGTTGCCGTGCCAGTTCATCATCCACGCGGTCGGGCCGGTGTGGGGCAGCGGCGATGAGGACGTGAAGCTCCGCACTGCATATACCGCCGGGCTGCAACTCGCGCACGCGCAAGGCTTCACGTCCATCGCCTTCCCTTCGCTCAGCACCGGCATCTTCGGCTTTCCAGTGGAACGCGCCGCACCGATTGCGGTGCAGGCCGTGATGGATTTCTGCGCCGCGCACCCTGACACATTGCTGCGCGACCTGCGCTTTACGCTGATTGATGCGCCGACGGTAGAAGTGTTTAAGCGTGCGTTTGAGCGACGAACGACGATGGACGAAGGACGGAAGTAGCCCCTGCAAAGCCAACGTTTGACCTCCGTCGTTCGTCCATCGTCTGCCATCATGATCACGTCCGTCGCCAATCCCACCATCAAATACATTCGCGCGCTGCAAAGCAAACGGCGCGAGCGTGAGCGTGAACGGGTATTCGTCATCGAAGGCGTGCGGCTGTTCGAGGAAGCAGCGCAGGCCAACGTCGCGCCGCGCGTCATCCTCCACACCGACGACC
>JBQTJD010000947.1:0-9664 GCA_052387475.1 Anaerolineales bacterium
TGAAGACCTGACGAGCGATGTCTTCCGGCGCATGATGACCGGCCTGCCCCAGTACCGTCCAATTGGATTACCCTTCCGGGCTTGGCTGTTTCGCATCGCGCACAATGTGTTAGTGGATCACCATCGGAAGGAGAGTGGTGGTATGTCGGTCGAGCTGCAAGAAAACGAACAGCAAGGCCAAAGCGCGGCTGACCCGGCCTCCGAGGTCGAACACAAACTCACGATGGAACAAGCCTACCAGGCTCTTGCCGAACTCGAACCCTCTCAGCGCGATGTCCTGGCCTTACGGTTCCTGAGTGGGTTGTCGCTGCGTGACGTGGCCCACGCGCTCAACCGGACGGAAGCCTCCGTCAAGGCTTTGCAACAACGTGGTTTGGCGGCCTTGCGGTTGGCCCTCGTCTCGGAATAGGAATAGGTGATGTCATGTCTGAGCTAGCTGATTTACTCGAAGAACGCCTGGCCCGTCTGGAAGCGGGCGAGCCGCTCGAAGCGTGCTTGGCCGGTTTACCCGAAGCCCAAGCGAACTCATTGAGAAAGGCGGCGGTGTTGCGCGCCGTTTCCGATGTGGACCCGGTCGCTGATCGACTGGCCGCCGAACGGCGCGAACTGGTGCGTTTGGCAAAGGTGAATAAGGCTATGGCTTCCCGATCCCCCTCGTCGATCCCTACGGGCAAAGCATGGCCGCGCTGGGTCTTGCCCGTTGCCTTGGCGGGCAGCGCATTCGCACTCTTCACCTGTGTGATGATCTTTACTCTGCTTGCGGGCCTGGTCGGGCTGAACTTGCTCTCACCGGAGAGAGACATGGCTCAGAACCCCACGCCGGTCCATGAAGGCACGCCGGCGTCGCCTGGAACGACCCCGACCGGGGAATCGAATCAAGGGCTCTCCACGCCTGTGACGACAGCCGTAGCGCCCGACCCCCAGACCGTCGCACTCAATGAGCCTCATGGGGTTGTGGAAGTGCAAGCCAGCGATGGTACCTGGGCAAAAGCCCAGGCGGGGACGATGGTCAAGGCCGGGCAGCGCGTGCGCACCAGTGCGTTGTCCAGCGTCAGCCTGAGCTTCTATGACGGCAGCCAGGCGCGCCTAGGTCCGAACAGTGAAGTCTCTGTTGACGCGCTTGATGCTCAGAAGTCCGGCCCGCGCGTGGTGGCGCTGACCCAGTGGCTGGGGGAGAGTGATCACGACGTAGCGACGTCCAGCGACGCCGGGTCGCGCTATGAAGTCAATACGCCCTCGGGAAGCGGCCAGGCCAAAGGTACCGTGTTCCACGTCTTTGTCTCCACGACCCTGCTGGTCCGCTTCGACGTGGACGAGGGCGCGGTGGAGGTGACCAGCCTGAACGTCACGGTCGTCGTTGTCGCCGGTCAATCCACCATCATCGTGGCTGGCCAGGCCCCACAGCCACCGGTCTTCCACATCTCAGGCGAGGGCGAGCTCGAAGAGACCGGCACCACCTGGCGCATTGCCGGGCAGAACTTCAGCACCCATCCCGACACGGTGATTATTGGCGACCCACAGGTTGGGGATTGGGTTGGGTTTGAAGGCCGGGTCTTGCTTAACGGCACGCGCGTCGCCGACCAAATCGTTCTGTTACGGCATCGATTCGAGAACACCTTCGCCTTCGTGGGCACGGTGGATGCGATGGGCGAGAACGAGTGGACGATTGTCGGGCGCGTAGTGCGGGTGGATGAGGAGACTCGGATTGAACCAGGGATCGAAGTCGGAGACCTGGTCGAGGTCAAAGGCGGCATCGCCCAGGATGGAACGTTGTGGGCCGCCAGCATCCAACTGGTCGTGACCAACGGCTTCCGGTTTACCGGCGTGGTGCAGACCATCACCCCCGACGTTTGGGCGGTTTCGGGCATTTCGGTCACCGTGAATGTGAGCACCACGATTGAACCCGGGATTATGGTGGGCGATGTGGTGCTCGTCAGCGGGCAGATTTTGGACGATGGCGTATGGCAGGCTCAGACTATCCGGCGCGTCCCGGCGGGCGGCGGGCCCTTTGAGATGGTTGGCGTGGTGATCAGCTTGGACCCCTGGATCGTAAATGGGATTGAACTGGCCACCGCTGACTGGACGGAGATCGATGAAGGCATCGAGGTCGGAGACACGGTCAAGGTCGAGGGCCGCATCCGGGCCGACGGGACCTGGCTGGCCGAAGAAATCAAATTATGGGATGACGACGAACCCGTACGCTTTGAGTTCGTGAGTCGGGTGAGCAGTATCAATCCCTGGATTGTGGGCGGCATCCCGCTCGCCGTGGATGACAACACCGAGATCAAGGGCGAGATCGCGGTCGGAGACCGGGTCAAGGTGGAAGGCGTGGTCTTGTCCGATGGCACCTGGTTTGCCCAGGAGATCAAGCGCCTCGACCGTAACCGAGGTTGCTTCAGCTTTACCACGGTCATCCGACAGGTAAACGCCAATCAGATCGTGCTGTTCGACGGGCAGACGGTGACGCTCGGCGAAGGGGTCACGGTCGAGGGTGAGCTCGATATCACCGCCGTCATCATCATTTTTGGGTGCGTACGCGAGGATGGCACCTTCGTCATTGTGACGATCATCGTCATTGGGCGTATCGAAGTGCCACCTGTACCACCGACACCGACTCCGGTACCCCAGCCGACGACGGCGCCCCCTCCTAGCACGGGTCCAATCGACATTCCTGGAAACAACCAGACCCTGACCCTGACCTGTAACGGTAATACGGTGACGATCAGAGGGAACGACAACACGATTACAATGCTAGGCACATGTGGCAATGTGACGATCCGAGGCAACTCGAATTGGGTTTTCATTCAATCGGCAACTTCCGTCACGAACACCGGCAACAACAACACCATCCAGGGTCCCTAACCCGATGGCGATGATTGAACACGGGTCAACTCGCCTGGGGCGTGGCACGACGCCCCGGGCCATTGCGAGCGGCAAGCACCGCTGAACTCAGAAAGATAGATTGAACAAAGAGGCAGCTTCAGTCCGCCAGGTTGGCACTGAGTTGGTACACCGAAAAAGGAAGTATGTCGAGCCGACGGTGGGGATCCGACGTCGGCCCACATGCAAAAGGGGTTGACAGCGTTGTTAGGACAATGCTGAGCTCTAGGCAGGTCTTCATGCCCCTTCAACAAAATCGCGGCAGACCCCATGAGTCTAGCCCTGGACAAGCTCGGTGAACGGGACAGGGCCATCGCCGCCGCGCGGACCGCACCAAAAAAATCTTCGAGCAGATTGAAGACCCGGACGCGGAGACGGTACGAAAACGGTTGGCGGAGTGGCAGAGCAAAGCGTCGTAACGCTAAGGGATGGCGCAATGGCTGGGTTGAGCTGTTAGACATGGGCGAGCCGCGCCGATGACGCCACCGATTGACGCGCATTGCTGCAGCAGTGACCCTGCTAGGAGAGGCACGGGGAACGCGCGAAACGGCGCGCGGTGGAAGCGTTACACGTGCCATACACCCGCCATGCACCCAGTCGCAAGGTTTAGGGAAAGTTCACCGAACTAAATCGCTTCGGTTGCAGTTAAGCATTCTCCCGCTATAATCCTTCCACAATCAAACTGCCCGCGATGTATCAGCATCCGGGCAGGCGGCCAACGCGGTGAACGCGGAGGCAAGGGGAATTGTATTCGATCTCCGGGCCAACGGCGTTCAGCGCTGGTGGCCCGTTGTGTTTTCATCGCCCACCCTGTACAGGATCATCCATGACCGAACTCATTTGGATGGCAAAAACGACGCAGACGGCAGGAAGACCGCGCCCCTGCGCGTCTCGCTCCCCTTTCAGACCGTTGAGACGGTGAACGAAAGCGCGCAAGAGCGCCAGCGGATGCTCGACCTGTTTAGCGCCGGGCCCGACCCGGAATGGCGCAACCGCCTAATATGGGGCGATAAGAAATACGTCTTGCCGTCTTTGCTCGAAGAGTTCGCGGGCAAGGTCAAACTGATTTACATTGACCCGCCTTTAAACGTAGGAGCGGATTTTTCATTTACCACTGCCATACACCCCGAAGATGAAGATGATATTGATGGCGCGACCTTTACAAAAGAGCCGAGTATAATTGAGCAAAAGGCATATCATGATACCTGGGGACGCGGACTTGACCCTTACTTGCAGTGGTTTTATGAGACGGCTGAGTTATTGCGGGAACTGTTGGCAGAAAACGGAAGTATTTACGTGCATTTAGACTGGCACGTAGCCCATTATGCTAAAGCGATTCTAGATGAGGTCTTTGGGAAGCAGGATGATTTGCATCTCGGCCATGACAGCCTCCTTCAATCGCTGATGAACGACCTCCGCCCGACCACATCGGCAATCCCCAGATCGTTGCCGGCTTCATCACGCCAGGCCCAGCGCGACGACTCTTCGATACTCGAAGTGGACATGACGTAGGCGAACGCAGCGCCCAATCCAGGCACTTTGCGCAGCACGCCGTAGTAGCGAGCGTATTGCTCTGCGACCGCATGCTTGGGCTGCTGCGGGTTGCCGAACTCGGTGACGAACAGCAACTTATCGGCAAAGCGTCGGCGATACCGGACAAAGCCAAAACCCTCGCGCTCGTCGGTCAGTTCGCGCTCGTTGACCCAATAGGCATGCACGCCGATCCAATCAGCCTCACGCGCCGCGTCGGCGGCCTCGGCAAGAAAGATTTCGGAGTCAGATCGGCCGTTGGCGTCGAGCGTCGGCCCGGGCGATAAGCCGGGAAAGCCGAGCAACGCTTCGGGAAAGCGTGCTCTGTACAACTCGGCGACTTGCAAGAACCATTCCGCGAATTGCTGCCCGTTGGCCCAACTCGCCCCCCACCCCTCCCGGCGCAAATTCGGCTCGTTGTGCAATTCGATGTAGCGGATTTGCGGATCATAGTCGTACAGCCGCGCCACATCGTTAACGGTGAAATCGAAAAATTCTTGAGCAGTGATACGCCGCCCCTCTCCGAAGGGCACGAAGGCGCGCAGCATGACGAACAGGTCGGGGTTGATCGCGCGCAAACGGGTAACCGTTTCTGGTGTGGCGTACGAGGTGAGCTTGATGGCTTCCGGGCGGGCGCGCGTCACCAATCCGTAATCGGCCTCCTGCAATTCCCCATCGGCCCGGCCATGCAAGCCGATGAGGGCCTTGCCCACCGGCCATAGCTTCAGCCAATCCACCTCTACTTTGATGCCGTAGCGCAGACCGGTGTACACGCGCACGTTCAAGACCGTCTGCAAAATCTCCGGCGATTGCACATCGATGAAGTCCAGCTCCGCCTGCGGATTGGCTTGCTTGATGAGGACAGGCAGATCTTCGGACCAGAAACCGGGGTTGACGATGGTGACGTGCCGGTAACCGCGCCAGTCGATGCGCGACGGCTCACGCGAGAAATGCACGTCGGGATAAAACGCCGCGTAGGCCATGGCCGCCGCGCCCCACACCGCCGCGCCCTGCGCATCACGGGCCGGAAGGAGAAAGAGTTGATAGTCGGGGAGGAGAGGGAAGGTCATTGGGAGACGATAGACGAATGACGGAAGACGAAAGCAAACTCAATACTTCCGTCGTTCGTCCATCGTCTTTCGTCAAAATCCCAGGCCGCGCTCTTTGAGCGACACGTAGCGTTGATGGCCGATGACGAGGTGATCGAGCAATTCGACATCGAGCAATTTGCCGGCCTCGGCCAACGCGCGCGTGACGGCCACATCTTCGGGGCTGGGGGAGGGGTCGCCGCTGGGATGGTTATGCACGACGATGACGCCGGCTGCGTTGGCCTGGATGGCTTTGCGAAACACCTCACCAAGCCGGATGAGTGAGGTGTTGAGCGAGCCGTGATAGACCTCGACGGGTTTGCCGATGACGCGATTGCGGGTATCGACCAGGATGACGTAGAGGTGTTCCTGCGTCAGCCCGGAGAGTTCGTACATCACCAGGTTAGCGGCGTCGGCGGGGGAGCGGATGATGGCGCGCTCTTCGGGCACGCTCTTCGCAATGCGGTTGCCCAACTCAATCGCCGCCACCAGTTGCGCGGCTTTGGCTTTTCCAATGCCCTTAATCAAACACAAATCAACCACGGCGGCGCGGTGCAGGCCGGGCAGCCCGTCCACAGTATCCAACATCCGTTCCGCCAGCCGGATGGCGTTCTCGCCCTTCCTACCCACGCGCAAGAGGATGGCGAGCAGTTCGGCGTTGTTGAGCACACCCGCGCCATCGGCGATCAGGCGCTCGCGCGGCCGGTCATCGCTGGGCAGGTCGGCAATGCGGGGGCGGTAGTCGGTCATGACTCGTATTCGACTCTATTGGAAAAACGTTTGGCAGCCTCGAATTCCGCGAATGAACGCGAATTGGGGGTCGTAAAATTCGCGTCATTCGATGCAAAGAAAATCCCCGGCTTTGTTGAACACCCTTCAAAGTCACTGGTGATTTGGGCTTTGGATTGTTCGACATTATACTTGAGCCATGCCCGTCAACCTCAACTCCATCTTCGATGCGGTCTATCTGTTGGTGGCGTGCCTGGGCGCGTTTCTCGCGGCGCTGTGGCTCAGCCTGATCATTTGGACGTTCCGCGACATGCGGGCGCGCAGCCGCGATGTGTTTGCGGCGGTGCTCGCGGCAGCGGTGGTGGCTGTCCTCACCCTGCCCGGCCTGATCGTTTACCTGATCCTGCGCCCACCGAAAACCCTCTCCGAAACGTATGAGCAAAGCCTGGAAGAAGAGGCGCTGTTGCAGGAAATCGAAGACAAACGCGTGTGCCCCGGTTGCAGCCGGCAGGTGAACGAAGAGTGGATGATTTGCCCCAACTGCCTGACGAAGTTGAAGAAGACCTGCGCGAATTGCGGCAAGCTGATGGACCTGCCGTGGAACGTCTGCCCGCACTGCGCCACGCCGGTGGAGGGGAAGCCGATGGCAAGTGATGAGGCGCAAGCTGAGGCGGCTGTTGGTTGATTTGAATTCCGCAAATAATCACTTAAGTGGAAAACATTCCGCCTAAGTACCCTGTGGGGATATTATACGGAATTTTTCCACCTACTCTATGTTGAACTAAGCGCTACGCGCAGGGGGAGGCGTGGTGACTTCAGACCTGACCGGATTTTCAGACGGTAGTCAGTGAAGACGAGCGGGGCGGCTATAGTCCTGGGTGGAGGAGCCTCTCCACACCATCTCAGGAGCTATGGCCATGACCCCTCTGCGTCAACGCCTGCTCGAAGACCTGCGCCTGCGCGGCCTGTCCCCCAGAACGCAGGAAGCCTATGTCGGTGCGGTGCGGCAACTGGCCGGGCATTATCGCCGACCACCCGATCAATTGTCAGAAGAAGAGTTGCGTCACTACTTTCTGTATCTGACCGATGTCAAGCACGCCTCGGCCAGTGCGATCACGATTGCCCTGACTGGGATCAAGTTCTTCTATCAACACACACTGCAGCGCGACTGGCCGACCTTCGCCCTGGTGCGCGCGCGGCGTGAGAAGAAGTTGCCGGTCGTGCTGAGTGTCGCTGAAGTGCAGACGGTCTTGCGCGCTGTCCAGCGGCCTCACTATCGGCTGTGTCTGAGCACGCTGTATGCCTGTGGCCTGCGCTTGCAGGAAGGCTTGCATTTACAGGTGAGCGATATTGATGGCGACCGATGCTTGTTGCACGTGCGTTTGGGCAAAGGTCACCGTGATCGCTATGTGCCACTGCCCGCGCGGCTGTTGCAAGAGTTGCGCAGCTTCTGGCGCAGTCATCGCCACCCGACCTGGCTCTTCCCCAGCCCCCAACACGCCGACCGCGCAGTGTCGCAGCCGCTGTGCGACAGCGGACTGCAACGTGCTTTTCGCGCCGCGCTGCAAGCGGCCGGTCTGGTCAAACCGGCGACGGTGCACACGCTGCGTCATTCGTATGCCACCCATCTGCTGGAAGCGGGGGTGAACTTGCGCATCATCCAGGCCTATCTCGGCCACGCCTCGCCCACCACCACGGCCATCTACACCCATCTCACCCGTCAAGCCGAAGTCTGCGTCACCGCCGCCTTGGCGCCAGCGCTGGCGGGCTTGTGGGACTAGAGCTGGCCGACATCGTCCGGCGCTACGGCCCGGCCTATCGCGACCACTTCGGCGCACGCTTGCTGCCCAGTCACCGCCGGGCGCTGCGCGCTATTGCGCAGTGTCGCACCCCAGCCCTCGGCGGGCAGGTCGTCACCTGCGCCCACTGCAACCACGTGGAATATCGCTATCACTCCTGCCGCAATCAGCACTGCCCCAAGTGCCAGCACGGCCAGGCTGAGCAGTGGCTGGCTGCCCAACAAGCCTGCTTGCTCCCCGTCCCGTACTGCCTGCTGACCTTCACGCTCCCGGCCGCCCTGCGCCCCTTCGCTCAAAAGCAACAGCGCCGCTTCTATGACTTGCTCTTCCGCGCGGCGGTCGCCGCCACCCAACAACTCGCCCGCGACCCACGCTTCATCGGCGGGCAGATGGGGCTGATGGGCGTGCTCCACACCTGGACGCGCGATCTGCGCTCCCACCCGCATGTCCACTTCCTCGTCCCGGCCGGTGGCCTGGCCGCTGATCACCGATCATGGCTGCCCGCCCAGAAGCGTTTCCTGCTCCCAGTCAAAGCGCTCTCCAAACTCTTTCGTGCCCACTGCCAACGCGCGTTGACAGCCAGCGACGATGACGCGCACTGGCCGGCCCGTCTCTGGTCGCAACCGTGGGTCGTGCACTGCAAACCCGTCGGCTCCGGCCAGACCGCCCTCAAGTATCTGGCCCCGTATGTCTTCCGGGTCGCGCTGTCCAACCGCCGCCTGGTCAAGCTCGAAAACGATCGGGTGACCTTCCGCTACACCGACGCGCGTTCGCAGCATGTCTTGCCCAAGGGCTTCGTCAAGGTCCGTTACTATGGCCTCTTCAGCCCCGCCCACCGCACGCAACTCGCCACGCTTCGCCAGCGGCTCACCGCCTCGTTCAACTCCCTCTCAGTCGCGGGGGTGGCCGCGGAGGTTCCGGCTCAGGTCACGCCCCCACCGTTCACCGTGCCGCTCGTCCCGGCACGCTGTCCCGTCTGTGGTGGCCCACTCCAGGTGCGTCCGCTGCTCCGTACGCCCGCCCGCTGCCCGCCCTGACGCCCACTCCACTTTCACTTTGTCTCAGTTCCCACAACGGGCCGCGCCACTGGCACCGTGGCCGCCGCTTGACCGCTCTCGGTTTCCTTGACCACTGCCGCTGTGTTTCTCGCCCACCACAGCCCCGTCCCGCTCGCTCACCACCGACGCCGGGCCGATTGCCTCTCCCCCCTCGCCACTTTCCCGCTACAATCTTTCACAGCCTGGTCATGGCCGAGCGCGGTGGACGCGGAACAGTAGTTCCGGAGCGCGACGATTGGCCTCTATTTCCAAGTCACCCTATCCGCCAGCCCGGCTTAGTTCAACTTCGGATTATGCGGCGGCGGCGCATGCGCCCTCTCAGATTCTAGGCCTTGCCGCGCCGCGCCGCATTAATCCTTAATCGTTCGGCGGCTCCACATCTTCTCTCAACGACTTGATACTTGGGTTTGTACTGAGGAAAGATAGGTTGTTATGCCAGGGCATACCGCAAAGAGTCTGTTCGACCAGAATATTACGAGCGCCGAAGACTGTCTAGCCCTCTATGATGCAATCGAGAAACTTCGTCCGCAAGACATAGAACTCAAATGGGTGTTAAGGGCAGCCATAGTGTTTATCGTAT
>JBQTJD010000948.1:0-3273 GCA_052387475.1 Anaerolineales bacterium
GCAACTTCGTAAACACGCGAGTGTACAATTCCTGACTGCTGCTCATGAGATTGGCCTTTCGGGTTGGTGTGGTAACCACCGATTGTGCCAATTTCATGGGCAGATGGCAAAGTGTTAGCTACTCAGGCCCTGACCCTTAATTCCTCACCTCTGTGATGCTCGCCCAATTGCTGCGCCGTTTGCTCATCATCCCGCTGGTGTTGTTGATCGTCAATTTCCTCGCCTTCGCATACGCGCACGTTGCGCTATACGTGCAGCTCTCACTCAACCCGTTCGGCACGGTGCAGCCGCCGCCGAATGTGCCCGCGCTGTACAGTGAGTACGGCGCGCAAGTGTTGCGCGGCGAGTTCGGGGTGCTGCCGACGGGCGCGGGCGTTTCGTTGCTCGCCGCACTGGCCGAGGCCGCCATGAAAAGCGCCGGGCTGTTGTTGATTGCGACGGCGTTGAGCATCGTCGTCGGGCTGCTGCTCGGGGTGGCCGCAGTGCGCGTCGAGCCGCCACGCATCGCGCCGTGGCTGCCGCCCATCACGAGCCTGGGGCTGGCCGTGCCGAGCTTCTACGTCGGCATGCTGTTCATCGCTGCTTCGGTGCTGCTGGCCTTGCGTGGCCTGCCGGAGTTTCCCATCCCGCTCTCCGGCTTCGGGTGGGATGCGCACCTGATCTTGCCCACGTTGGCGCTCATACTGCGGCCCACGATGCAGATCGCGCAGGTCACTGCCAGCCTGTTAGTGGATGAAATCCGCAAGCAATACGTCGTCACCGCGCGCAGCGTCGGCAACACGTGGCGCACCATCCGCCGCAAGCACACCCTGCGCAACATCCTCGCCGCCGTGGTGCTGACCATTACCGGCGCGTTCCGGCTCTCACTCGGCGAACTGATCCTCGTGGAGTGGTTGTTCGTGTGGCCGGGGCTGGGCCGTTTGCTTACGCTCACACTCATCGCGCCGAATGTGGCCGGGCCGGGCGGCATTACGGGCGGTGGGCAATTCTTCCTCAACCCGACGTTGCTCACCGCGCTCATCACAATTTTTGCGTTACTGTTTCTGCTGGCTGATGTGGTCGCTTTTGGATTGGTGCGGGCCGCCGACCCACGGCTGCGCGGCGAAGGCGGCGCATAACGACACAGCCGATGGCGCGGGAAACGGCGCCCGAAATATCGCCCTTCACGATGAACGCTCGTACGGCGGGAGGCGGCGTACCCACTGGCCTCAACTGGGCGCTGTGGCTTGGTGGCCTCATCACCTTAGCGACGGTGTTGCTCGCGATCTTCGGCCCCGGCCTCGCGCCATTCGACCCACTCAAAGAACACTTCATCACCGAGATCGGCGACGATTTTATCCGCGCGCCGTGGGCGCCGTTTCAAGCGCCGGGCTTCCCGCTCGGCGGCGATGAGTTCGGGCGCGATATTTTGAGTCGCCTGTTGTGGGCGGTGCAGCCGACGCTGACGCTCGTGCTCGTGGTGGCTGCGCTGCGCCTCACGGTCGGGTTGGCAGTCGGCGTCATCGCGGGTTGGACGACGGGCCGCGTCAGCCGCGCACTCGAATGGATCACGGCGCTGGCGTTGGCCGTGCCGGTGCTCTTCGTCGCGCTCGGCATGATCGCGGCGACGGGCGGGCGCTGGGGCGTGGGCGCTTTCATCCTCGGCCTCACCCTCACCAGCTGGGGCGAGACCGCTCGCACGGTGCGCGAGCAAACACGCCTCATCCAACAACAACGCTACGTCGAATCGGCGCGGGCGTTGGGGGCCTCTGGCGCGCAGATCATCCTGCGCCACGTGCTGCCGCATTTGCTGCCGCTGGCGTGGGTGCTGCTCGCCATCGAGGCCAGCAGCGCGCTGCTCACCACCGCCGCGCTCGGTTTCCTCGGCTACTTCGTCAACGCGGTGTGGATCCCGATCAGCGATTTCACCGGCATCCGCGCGGCGGGCCGGCCCGACCTCGGCCAACTACTGGCGTACTCGCACACGCAACCGTGGTCAGCGCTGATAGCGGGGCTGACCGTCATCATCATCGTGCTTGGTCTCAATCTAATGGGCGAGGGCTTGCGCGAGGCGCTCAGCCCCGAACGCCGGCGGCGCACCAATCGCTGGCTGCGGCCCATCGAAGCGATGAGAGGTTGGATGGAAGACCGCTTCTTCATGACCGAGTGGCGGCGCGCGCTGCCGCTCGGCGCGGCGGTAGGCGGATTGCTGGCGGTGGTATTCGGCGGCGGCTGGTGGCTGTACGCGCAAACCGTGCGGGCTGAGGCGTTCTCGAATGCGATTACGACTCAACACCTGTGGCCCAGCTCCCAACACGATGCGCAGGGCACGCTCTGGTCGCCGCAGATCGGCCCGGCCAGCGTGCGCGTGCTGTGGCAGTTTGGTGATGGCGCGCCGATTTCAGCGCCGGTGATCGCCGCCGATGGCACGCTGTACACCATCACCGCCAGAGACGAAGGCACACTCTACGCGCTCACACCCGATGGCGCAGTGAGTTGGCAAGCCCGGCTGCCGTTTCCGGCGGCCATCCTCAGCTTCACGCCGAGCGATTTCAATGAACGGCCGCCGAGCCTCGCCTCGCGCTCGCTCGCCGCCCCGGCCCTCAACTCGCGCGGGGATGTGATTGTGGTCGGCGAGGGTGGGGCGCTGGTGATTTTCACCGCGCAGGGCCGCGAGCTTTTCGCGGGAGCAGCGCCAGCCGGTGGCTTGTTGCTCGTCAATCCCATCGTCGGGCCGGATGACTCCATCTATGTCGGCACCGAAACGCACTTGCTGAAGTTCTCAGCCGATGGGCCGTTGCAATTGCGCGCCCCACTGCCCACCTATAGCTACACTCAACCCGTGTTGCGCTTAACCGCCGATGGAAACTACATCGCGCTGCAAGACGTGCTGGCTGGCACGCGTACGGGCGAGGTGGCCTTCACGGCCAAAAACTCCATCGAAATTTTCCTCACTGGCGCGGATGGCAAAACCTACGTGCAGACCCAGGATACGCTGGACGAGTGGGTGCTCAGCGAAGCAAACGCGTCGGTGAGCACCTGGATTCGGCTCGACGTGCGCAGCCTCGGCCTCAGCTTCCGCCCGCCCGCCGATGCCGGGGTGCTGCCCGATGGGCGCAGTTGGGTGTGGTTCCTCGCCTTCTTCGGCACGCCAAAATTGGTGTGGACCGAGATAGGAGATTCAGTCTCCACTCCGATTGATGTGCCGTTGAGCGAAGCGCGGCTGATCGCGCTCGACCGTGACGCTGTGGCGTACGTCTGCGGTCGCGACTTTACCGGCACGGATCAGTTCGC
>JBQTJD010000949.1:0-4634 GCA_052387475.1 Anaerolineales bacterium
CGCCTGAAACGTGCGCGTCGCTGGATGTATGGCGAAGCGCTTTGCGCTTCGCTTAAGCGAACGGCTTTGCCGTTCGCCGCCGACCGCGCGAGCTACGATTTCCGCCAGTTGCTGTGTCGTCGCCAGCGGTCGCGCATTCACGATTGCGCGGGCAATTCGGCGGCTGAGCTGGTCCTCACCGTATCGAAGAAGGATGTCGGCCAATTCATCCGACGGCCACTCGTTCACAATCTCCGCCGCCGTCAGTTCAGCCGCCGGGTCGAAGCGCATGTCGAGCGGGCCATCGTGCCTGAAGGCGAAGCCGCGCGCCGGGTCATCTATTTGCAGCGACGACACTCCGAGGTCGAGCAAAATCCCGTCGGCGCTGGCGGGCTGGGCGCGTTCGGCCATTTGTAAATACGAGGCCTGCACCAACTGCACCCGTTCGCCGAACGGTTCCAGTCGGGTGTGCGCCATCCGCAAGGCGGCCGGGTCGCGGTCAAAGCCGAGCAGTCGCCCATCCG
Source organism: Anaerolineales bacterium (assembly GCA_052387475.1). Lineage (GTDB taxonomy): Bacteria > Chloroflexota > Anaerolineae > Anaerolineales > UBA6663 > JANWXR01. The sequence continues at coordinate 504 of JBQTJD010000949.1, forward strand.
GCCCGCTTCGCTCCAAAATCCCCGCTGCGTGCCCGCCACCACCCACGGTGCCATCAATATAGAAGCCGCCCGCGTGGGGTCGCAATCCGGCGAGCACTTCGCTGTAAAGGACCGCGACATGCGCCATTACGGTGCGGGCGCGTCCGTCGAAAGATTCAGCGCGGCGAAGCGTTGCGCGTTTTGCACCGGGTCGTTGATGTCTTGCAGTTGCGCGTCCCAGCCGGCGCGGCTCCACACTTCAATGAAATCCCCCACGCCCACGATGACGCACTCGCCATTGAGTTCGGCGTACTCACGCAGAAAGGGCGGGATGAGGATGCGGCCTTGTTTATCCGGCTCCGACTCGCTGGCACCCGAGAACTGCATCCGCAGCAGCGCGCGGTGATTGGGATCGGTGGGCGAGAGTGAGCGCGTGCGCGATGTCATGCGGGAGAACGCGTCTTTGGTGTAAATGAGGAGGTGCTTTTCGAATCCACGAGTCACCACTGCGCCTTCCGCCAGCAACTCGCGGAATTTGGCCGGGATCGTCAACCGCCCTTTGTCATCGATTGCGTGGGTGAACTCACCAAGGAACATACGTTCGTCTATGCCCATTAAGCACGAACGCCGAGCTAGTGCTCGGCGCTCACATCCACTTTGACCCACTTTCCCCCACAAGTGCCCACAGTATAGTCACTTTCCCCCACCGGGGCAATAGGTCAAACAAGTTTTAAGGGAGGTTGAGGATCGGGAGAAGGTACTACGAGGAGGCGTGAGTCGTCACCAAAATACGTCTCACTTGAAGGCCACAACCCCAAATGCCTCGGGCCTAGGCTGAAGACGAGTGAAGCCGGCTTCTTTCAACCGGCGTACCACACCTTTAGTGACGCCCGCGCCGGATTTGCTGTCGGGATCGCCGATGTAGTGGAACATGCGCCCGTTCGGTTTGAGCACTCGATACGCTTGTTGATAGAAGGCGAGCGAATATAACTCCCCGGCCAGAGCAAACATTGGCGGGTCGTGAAGAATACGGATGAAAGACTCGTCCTCGAACGTCTCAATTAATTCGCCGCTGTCGCCGAGGAGTTGCGTGATTTTCGGATTGCCGAACAGCGGCTGCGACCACGGATTGCGCCGGGCAATCTCTTGCGCCACTGGGTCAAGCTCGACAGTCACTACTTCGCTCGCACTCTTCGCACACTCAATCGCCGTGTAGCCGAGGCCGGTGCAGGTGTCGAGTACCCGGCCCACTGGCGCGGCTGCTTTCACTTTCGCCAGTGTGTCGGTCCACGGGTCGGTGTCTTTGATGCGGTGCATCGGGAAACCGGAGACCAGCATGGTCGGCGCGCGGCGTGTGGGGAAGAGGGTGTACACGCGACTCGTGAGTTCGGAGAAGGCTTGTATCTTCCGCGCCGCGCCGTTTTCGATTTCAAAGCATGCGTTGGTTTCCGCCGCGATTTCTTCGAGCGTCCCCCATCCCAACGCGACGCTATTGGCGAATGTCACATCCTCGGACGCGAGCGTGGCTTCCGAGGGTGTGATGCCGAGGTCTACGGAAGTCTGCGCCGAGGCGGCGCCACCGATTCGCGCTTTCAGCAACGGCGTGGCCTGGAAATGCGACAGCACTATCTTGCCTGGCATCGAATTGCCGCCAATCATTCGTGAGAACGGGCGTCATACGCGGCCAAAATTCTCAACACCCAAAACTCGTATCGGGCACTTTGTTCAGCACGCTCAACTGTGCGCTATTCACAGTAAGCTCGGAATTAAGGGTGATGAGTCCAAACCACGTGTTGCCGGGCTTGAGCGCGAGTGGGTTGCCGGCCTGGTCGAGCAGGCGCAGTTGCCAGCCGGTGCTCTCGTCGCGCAGCCAGGCGCCTTCAATCATCTGCCCGTCGCGGAAGACACGAGCTGGGCCGCTGTACCAAAACTGAATCTCCAGCCCACATAGGTTGCCGCTGGCTGTATCTTCCAACACGAGATTATTGACTTGATTGACCTGCGCCAGCACCACATTCGCCGCCGTAAGCTGCGCGTTGGTAGCCGCTTCAACATGTGGCACTTGCTCATCGTTGGGCGCTTTCTCCTGCCAGCGGTCATAGCGCCCGGTGCCCGCGTTGTACTTCCATGTCACCTGCGCCGCGCCCGAGAAGCGGATGTACACCTCGTTGATGCCGGGGTTGCCCTGTGGCGCGGCCGGGTCGAACTTTAATCCTTTCACCTCGGGCCGGTCCAAAGCCTGCGCCGTCTCCGTCGCCAGCACTTGCCGCACCGAGTCGGTATTCGTGAAGAGCGTATTGATGTCGTTCGGCGTCTCACGGCACAGTGGCGGACAGTTGTTGGCGCTCTCCTCGGACACCAGCCGCCACGCGCCCTCACCTGAGAACCAGGGACGGCTACGGATCTTTTGCATGGTGCCGGTGCTCGAACCCGAGGTCACCAGCACCGCGCCAAACATCGGCGGCAGTTCGGCATCAATGTACCGCATCGAGCGGATAGGGCCGACCTTGACCACATCGTTCTGCAGGTAGATGGCCGTGAAGCGCGTGTTGCCACCCTCGGCCAAATGCTCGAAGACGAGGTCCGCGGGCGCGAGGCCCCACTGCGGGCGCGCGCTCACGGGGAAATTCGAAATCTTCACCGCCACTGGGATGCGATTGAGTTTGACCGGGTCCACTTGTTCTCCGGTGAGTGGATTGACGTTCTCGGGATAACTATCCGGCCCGAGCAAGGGGATTGCCGTTGGGCCGGCAGACGCGATGGTTGGCGCGCTGGTGGGCGCTGCACTGGTGGAAATGACCGCCGGCGGCAAGGTCGGTTCATTGACCGAGACATTCGCAGGCGGCAGAGTAGGCGTCGCGCTACTGCAGGCCGCGAGCACCAGCCCAAGCACAACTAAAGGGTAAAAGGGTTTCCGCATGTCGATATCTCCAATTGCAACGACCCGCATTCTAAATCAAACGCCAAAATCTGACCGCGACTTTGCTCGCCGCCCACAATCTCTAGCCGTTTCTTGTTTGACGCTATTCTTTGCGTGACTGTATAATCCGCGACGCTGTTCAACCAGTACTGATTATTCAAGCCGAGGTCGGGATGCCGCTCAAAGGCAACCTGAGAGATTTTTCAACCACCAATCTGCTGAACCTCATCAACCTGGCCAAAAAGACGGGCACGTTGATTATTGAAGGCCCCGGCCAGGGCGCCTCTATGTCCTTCCGCAACGGCAAATTGATCCACGCCGCGATGGGCGCGGAGGACGGCCACCTCACGTCGATCCTCCGCCGGGCCGGCAAGCTCTCCGAGGAACAGGTCAAAGCCATCCGCATCCGGGCGGCCAGCGCCACCGATAAAGAACTCGGCCTGTTGCTCATCAACGCCGGGTACGTCAACCAGGCCGACATCGTCAATGGCCTGCGGACGCACATGTTGGAAATTGTCTATCGGCTGTTCACCTGGGTCGAGGGCCTGTTCCGCTTCGAGCCGGCCATCATGCCAGGGGAGGAAAAAATCACCGTTCCCATTGAATTGGAGAACGTGATTCTGGAAGGCTCGCGGCGCATGCAGGAGTGGGCGCAATTGGCCGAGGAAATCCCCAACCTCGACATGGCCCTCAAGTTCGCAGATCGGCCCAACGTCAACGTGCGGCAGATGCAATTGAGCGCCGACGAATGGCGCGTAGTTTCGTACATCAACCCGAAGAACTCGATGCGGGCGATTGCCAAGCAGAACAACCTCAACGACTTTCAGATCCGGCGCGTCGTCTATGGGTTGCTGCAAGCCGGGCTGGTGGAACTGATGCGGCCCGAGGGCGCGCCGCGACCGGTCGCCACCGGAGCCGGCCGGCCCGCCGCGCAAAAACCGGCCACGGTCGAAGAGCGCAAAGCGCAGACCGGACTCATCAACAAACTCATTTCACGAATCCGTTCTCTATAACGAGAAAGAACCGATGCAAGCCGTCAAAATGGTTGTCACCGGGCCGTTCAATTCCGGCAAAACGCAGTTCATCCGTGCTATCAGCGAAATTGATGTGGTCGCCACCGAGCGCAAAATTTCATCGGATGCCGAGAAGGTGAAAGAGAGCACCACGGTGGCGATGGACTTTGGCCGCATCACGGTGGATGACGAACTGATTCTGTATCTGTTCGGCACGCC
>JBQTJD010000950.1:0-2053 GCA_052387475.1 Anaerolineales bacterium
GGGCTGACGGACGCTGTCATAGACCAGGCCTTTGCTGAGGGAACAATCCTGCGCACGCACGTCATGCGCCCCACCTGGCATTTTGTTACCCCGGCCGACATCCGCTGGCTGCTGAAATTGACCGCGCCGCGCGTGCATGCCCTCAATGCCACTTACTACCGCAAGCTTGAACTGGATGCCCCCACCCTCAAGCGCAGTCACGCGGCGTTAGCCAAAGCCCTACGCGGCGGCCAACAATTGACGCGAGACGAGTTGCGTGCTGTGCTTCAGCAGACGGGCATTGCGACGGACACTGATTTCCGCATGGGTTACATCATGATGCACGCCGAACTGGACGGGCTGGTATGCAGCGGCGCGCGGCGGGGCAAGCAATTCACCTACGGGCTGCTCGATGAGCGAGCGCCGCACAGCGTTGGAACTACCGTTCCGCTTTCTCCAGCGCAATCTTCGATTGCGCCCGCGCCTCAGGCGGCTAAGTTCGAGCGGGAGGCAGCGTTGGCGGAGCTTGCCAGGCGGTACTTCACCAGCCACGGGCCGGCCACCGCCAAAGATTTCGCCTGGTGGTCGGGCCTGACGCTCACGGATGCAAAAGCCGGCATTGAGTTGGCAAAGCCTCACCTCGAGCACACGCTGATTGATGACCAAACGTATTGGTTTGCAGAGTCCGCGCCACCCTCCAACGATAAAACCTCCAAGGCCTATTTGCTGTCAATTTATGATGAGTACACGATTGGCTACACCGACCGAAGCGCCATCGGCGACGCCAAGCATGGCGAAGTGTTGACCGCAATGGGCAATGCTCTTCAATTTGTCATCGTCGTGGATAGTCAGATCGTGGGCACGTGGAAGCGGACGATCAAATCGAAAACCGTCGCCATTGAGACCAATCTCCTTACACGATTGACCAAAGCCCAACAACGCGCCCTCGCTGAGGCGGCCCGGCAGTACGGCGCGTTTCTTGAATTGTCAGTCGAGCTGGCGTAGACGCCGCCGCATCATGCCGCAGCAACTCCACCGCCTCGCCCTCGCCCTCGGCGCCGCGTTTTGCCTGATGGCGCTGGCCGCCGGCTATTGGGCCATTGCCGAGCAAAGCGCGCTGCTCGCCCGCGCCGATAACCCGCGCCGTATTTTGCTCGAACGACGTCTGCCGCGCGGCAGCATCCTCGACCGGGATGGAGTTGTGCTGGCCGAGGCGCGCGGCATGCCGGGCGACTACACACGCGCTTATCCATACCCCGACCTCGCGCCCGTGCTCGGGTACGTCTCGTCGTTCTACGGGTTGGCGGGCGTGGAGGCGGCGATGGATGGGGTGCTGCATGGGGATGCGGGCCGCGACGCGCTGAGCCTCGCATGGGATGATGTACTCGGGCGCCGCTTCACTGGGCGGGCGGTGCAGCTTACGCTCGACCTACCCCTGCAGGAAGCGGCTGACCGGGCAATCGGCGCCCGTACCGGCGCGGTGGTGTTGCTGGATAGCGCCTCCGGTGAATTGCTCGCCCTCGCCTCACAGCCCACCTTCGATCCCAATACGCTCGAAGACAATTGGGACGCGCTGATCGCCGATGAACGCGCGCCGCTGCTCAACCGCGCCACCTCGGCGTTGTATCAACCCGGCGGCGTGATGCAGCCGTTCGTGCTGGCCGCGAGTCTGCAATCACTCACTGCTGAACTCGAGGGGACATTCGTGTTTGCCGGTGACCCATTTCGTTCGGGCGACCTGACTTTGCGCTGCCAGGTGGACCCACGCGCCAGCGCGCTGACGCTGAGAGAGGCATTCCGTTTTGGCTGTCCGCAGCCGTTTGCCGCGCTCGGCGAAGCCTTGGGTCCGCGTCGCATCGAGCAGCTCATCACCGATTTGCGCTTTCTCACCGCGCCGCAGATCGGCGTGCCCACCCTGGCGGCCTCCACTCCAAGCTACGCCACCGAAGTGGCTGCACTCGGCGTCGGGCAAGGCTCGCTGACCGTCACGCCGCTGCACGTCGCGCTCGCGACAGCGGCGATTGCCGAACGCGGGCAAGTTCCCACGCCGCAACTCATCCGCGCCACGCAGGGC
>JBQTJD010000951.1:0-2123 GCA_052387475.1 Anaerolineales bacterium
CGCGACGGATCGCAAGCCGCCCGCCACTGCATAACCGCTCACCCGCACCGTTCCGGCCCGCAGTACCGCCCCGGCTTCCGGCGCGCAAATCACCGCGTTGAGCGATTGCTCCCCCAGCATCAACCCCTCCTCCCACACCACCGTCTCCGCCCGAACGTGTTCGGCCCGCACATGCGGGGCAAACAAGCGATACGAGTGCGACTGAAAATAATTGTCCGAAGGTGCGGCTTGCAGTGAAATCGATTGCAGCCACTTGACGCTGCGCGCACCGATGTAGCCGGGCGCGACGATCCGCAACGGGTAGCCGTGCACGGCCGGAAGCGGCGCACCGTTCATCGTGTCAGCCAGTAGCACCTCGGGGTTGAGGGCTTTTTCAATCGGGACGGAACTGCCGTAGCTAAAGGTGTGGTCATGCCGCGTCACTTCATCGGAGATGGTGAAGGCCACAAGCCACACCCCCTCCTCCACGCCCACCGCCTCGAGCACATCGCGCAACCACACCCCACTCCATACCGCGGTGCTGATGCCATCGGCGTCCCAGGCCACTTCGCCAGGGATGGGTTCGACCGCCATCAACTCGCGCCGGCGGTTGCCCGCGCACTGCAAGGTGGCGGTGAGAGTGGCGCGCGGAAAGCGCGAAAGGTCAGCCAAAGTGAAAGCGCGCGGCTGGCCGGCGAGGCCCGTGATTTGGAATCGATACTGAGTTGGGTCAATCTCTGGCGTGCCCCCGTGGTTGCGGATGAAGAACAACGCGTTAGGCGTGATGGGATGCTGCCCTAACAGCGGCAAAGGCGGCCCGCCGACCAGCGGCTCGGTGGAGTAATAGTTCAGGGCAGGATGTTTGTGGAAACTGGTCATTAGACTCCATCTATCATTAGCCATAGACCGACGCGGTCTGCCAAGTTGAAAAAAATTCGGACGCTCATACAGACCGCGTCGGTCTGGCCATCTGTCTCCGAAAGTTTATTGAGCCGTTTGGAGTTCGTAGAGTAAGTTGCGGCCCGCGCGCTCAATCAGTTCGTACGCGTACTCGAAGCCGCGCTGATCGCCGTAGTACGGATCGGGCACATCGCGGTTGGTGGTGGCCTGCGGATCATACTCGCGCAACAGATGTACCCTGGCGCGGTCGGCCTCGGTTCGCGCCAGGCGCAACAAGTCAGTGTAGATTTCGTTGTCAAGCGCGAGGATGAGATCGAAACGACTGAAATCGCCCGGCCTGAATTGTTGGGCCACGCTATCCAGCGAGACGCCGTGGCTGAGAGCGGTGCGCTGAGCGCGCGCATCCGGTCGTTCGCCGACGTGCCACGCCCCAAGGCCCGAAGACTCGACGTGGAATTTTTGTCCTTGCCCATTCTGACTCGCGAGGTGCTTGAACACGCCTTCGGCCATGGGGGCTGCGACAGATATTGCCGAGGCAGACGAAACAGAGACGCCTCATATCAAAGTTGCTTTTGATTTACGGCAGTTCGTCACACCCGCGAAACCGGGTGTCCAAGCCACGCTACTGGATTCAGCCCCAAGCTTTGCTTGGGACGCTTTCGCGGGAATGACTCCAAAAACCAATCCGAAATCTGCTGCTCGAAATCAAGCCGTGCCTAAGCTGAGGGCCACAAAGCGCGGGTCGCGTTCGAGCGTCAGTCGCAGGCCGTCGGCCAGCGCCACCTTTGGGCGGAAGTTGAGCTTCTCGGCGGCCAAGGTGAGGTCGGCGCACATGCGCGAGACGCCGCCCTCGTCCGACTTCGTATACAGCGGCTCGAGCGTGCGCCCAGTCGCTGTCGCCACGGCGCTCACCAATTCGCGTCCGCTGACCTCTTGTCCGCTGCCCACATTGATGACCAACCGATCCAATTGCTGCGCGGTCGCCGCCGCGATAAGCGCGTCCACCACATCATCGAGAAAAACGTAATCGCGCGTTTGCGAGCCGTTGCCATGCACGACAAGCGAGCCGCCGGTGAGGGCCTGACGAATGAAGCGTGGGATGACAGGCGCATGCACGGCGGGCAACGGCTGGCCGGGGCCATAGGCGTTGAAGACGCGCAGCGACACCGTCTCAATCCCCACCAGCGTGCCGATGGTGCGGACGTAGTATTCGGCGGCCAGCTTGCTCACTGCGTACGGGCTGC
>JBQTJD010000952.1:0-5017 GCA_052387475.1 Anaerolineales bacterium
ACGTTCGCCTTCTCCGTCGCCGACGACCCTTGGCTGAACAGAATCTCAGCCTCGTACCCCGCCGCCGTCAACGCTTCCTTGAACCGCGTCTCATCCTGTACCCAGCGCGGTTCATCCTTCGTCGGCAACACAATCCCCACCGCCAGTTTGGCCGTGGGCGCGGAGGTGGCCGGTGCCGCTGTGGGTTGCGCCGCCGGCGCGCAAGCCGAAAGCACGAGAGCGAGACCGGCGATCACGCTCAACATCAGGTGCAAACTCTTCTTCATAGGTCCTTCCTCAACTGAAATGGGTAGAAAAGGGTGGAACAGTCGGGCGAGGTTGTGTGACCGATAAGCACCTCCTGAGTTGTGGGAAAACAACGGATCTTTAAGTGATATTAGTGAGAAGCCCGGCTGACTTCAATACCCAATCCCCCATTTTGCTCCCCAACTGTCCCCCGGATAGACTAGGGGAAATCCCTGATTCCGAAGAAACCGACGATAATACCCGCATGGTGCGGGTCTTGTTGGCCGATGATCATGCCGTGGTGCGCGCAGGGTTGCGCAATGCGCTGATGGGCTTACCCGACGTGGATGTGGTGGGCGAAGTGGGCGATGGCAAAGCCTTGCTTGAGTCCCTCGCGCAACTGCAACCTGATTTGCTCGTGATTGATGTGGCCATGCCGGAGTTCGATCCGGTCAACACCGTCACACACATCAAGACCGATTTCCCGGGCCTGCGCATCCTCGTCGTCAGTGCCTACGCCGATGAAGTGTACGTGACCGGTCTGCTGGGCGTCGGGGTGGATGGTTATCATCTCAAAGACCAGCCGCTGGCCGATTTGCAGTTGGCCGTGCAGCGCGTGCTGCGAGGCGAGCGTTGGATCTCCGGCCCGCTGGTGGATCGGCTGGTGCATCGGCAGGCTGGTGTTACCCGCAGGACGCCCCAACTCACCCGACGGCAACGCGAACTGTTGCGCCTGCTCACGCAGGGCTATGACAATCGCCGCATCGCGCTCGTGATGGATCTGAGCATCAAAACCGTCGAAAATCACCTCACGAGTTTGTATCGCGCGTTGGGGGTGGAGAGCCGGCTGGCCGCCACCAACTACGCCAATCAACATCCGGAGGTGTTGGCTATCGCCGGCCTCGAGGTGAACAAGCCGCAACCCGCGCACCACGACGCTCTCAGCGTGTTATTAGTGGATGACAACCCGCGCTATCGCCAACAACTGGCACGCCTCATCGGCAAGACTAGTCCGGGCGCGCTGCTGTATGAGGCTGATGACGTGGCCGAAGCGGTGCGTCTCACCAAACTGGTGCGCCCGCACCTGGCTTTCATTGATGTGGTGCTGCCCGAGGAAGACGGCATTCAATGCGTCCGGCGCATCAAGGCGCTCGTCCCGACGACGCGTCTGATCCTGATTAGCGCGTATCCCGATCGGGAGTTTCGCCGCCTGGGGTTGGGTGCCGGCGCGGTGGCCCTTCTCGATAAAAAAGACCTCGACGCAGCGACCGTGCGGCAGGTGGTGGAGGATGCGTTGGGCAGTCGGGTCAGTGGCTGATCGAGGGATACGGGCTGGGGATTTCGATCTGCAAATCCAGCCCACCGGCCGGGGGCGAGGCGATTTGCAGTGTGCCGCCCAATAGCGACACACGCTCGCTAATGCCGACCAACCCAAAGTGCTTTTGCTCTGACAACGAGGCGAGATTAAGTGGGGCTGTCAGGCCATGGCCATTGTCGGCCAGATGGACCGTCAGGCTGGCCGCGTGCGTCCGTTGCAGCGTCAGCCGCACACTCGTGGCCGCCGCATGTTTCCGCACGTTGCTCAACCCCTCCTGAATGATGCGGAAGACCGATAACTCAATCGGTTCCGGTAGACGCCCAAGCGCTGCGTCAATTTCCATCTCCACCGGAATGCTGCTTTGCTCCGACCATTGATGCGCCAGCGAGCGGATGGCGGCCGACAGGCCATGGCTATCTATCGTGGGTGGGCGCAGGTCGCTGCACATCTCGCGCAGGCTGCCAACCACTTGCCGAATGCCGTTCCGAATCTTGGCCAATTCGGCGCGCTGGGCGGCGCTTGTTCCGGACTCAGTCTCTTCCAATTGATAGTTGTAACTCAGCAAATCCTGGATGATCTGATCATGCAAATCACGCGCCAGCGCCTTGCGTTCGGCTTCGCGTTCCGTCATCAAGCGTCGATTAGCCTCTTGGAGCGCCAGGTTCAGACGGTCGAGGGCCACCACTTGGTCGCGCAGCCGTTCGATCAACTGGCGGTTAAGCGAGTCTTGCGCGGCCAGGCTCTGGCGCAGGGCAGACTGCGTGCGCCGCAACTCTTCCGCTTGCTGTTGCGCGGCATGATAGTTCTCGAAAGCCCAGATGACGGGCGTGATTTGATCCTGCCGGTTGGAGCCGACGATAAGCTCGACGATTTCGCGCGGCGTGCATTCCGAAGTGCGCCGGAGCGCGATGGGCCGGCCTTGATACAACACCAGGATGCGATCGGTGACGGCGAAAATGTGCTTCAGGTCATCGCTGCTGATGATGACGGCCACGTTGTGCGCCGAAAGCTCCTGGACGCGATGGAGCAATTTGCGCTGGCGTTCGAAGCTGAGCGCCTCCAGCGCATCGTCGAGCAGAAGCAGACGTGCGGGGCGGCTCAACGCGCGCGCCATCGCCACAATTTGCTGTTGCTCGCCTGAAAGATTCGCGGTTCGCGCATTCACCATCGTCGGTGGCATCTCAAATTCCGCGAACAGGGCGCGGGCGGCCCGCACCATCTCCCCTTCTTTGGGCCACACGCCCCAGCGGTTGAGCACGCATAGTTCCCGGCCTAAAAATACATTGCGCAACACGTCCAGGTTTTCCGCCAGTTGCGGATGCTGATGCACCGTTTCGATGCCGAGTTGCCGGGCCTGCGTGGCAGATTTCAGCGCCACGCGCTGGCCGGCAAACTGCATCTCGCCGCTCGAAGGCGCATGGACGCCGCTGAGCAATTGAAAGAGCGTGGATTTGCCCGAGCCGCGCTGGCCGACCACGCCCAGCACTTCGCCCGGCTCGAGGTCGAACGTCACCCCGACCAACGCAGCGACCGAGCCAAAATACTTTGACAGATTGTTGACGCTGAGTAGCATGGTGTTGCCGGACGATGCCGCCTCACTCATTCAGGTGACGCTGTCACCAGCGCATCAGTCTTTGTGATGTCGACCTTTGGACGCCGGCGCCAGTCACCTTTGGTGTGGTTCGTTACCCGCTGACTATAACTCAGGACGGGCAGTGTTTCACCCTCCACTGCGCCGCAACGTCACCACGGCAATCCCGATGACTACTGCTGCTCCGCCGATCAATGCTTGTACGCCGGGCCACTCACCGAACAGCGCCAGCGACCACAAAATAGCCACCACCGGGCTGAACGTCAGGACGAGGGAGTGAATGGTGATATTGAGCCGCCGCAACGAGAGATAGTACAACGCGCGGCTGATGACAACATCCACGGTGCCGGCAACGAACAATAGCAACCATGTTTCGCCATTGGGCCAGCGCCACGCCCCCTGCCCGGTCACCGCTATCAGCAGGAAACCCGCCGTCGCCGCTAATCGCCAGACAAAGAATTCCACAAAATCCACTTCGCCGCCGAAGCGCTTGACCAGCGCCGCGTGTACGGCGTAGAGCAACGACGAACCAATCACGAGCAGAGAGCCAAAGCGGAAATAATCGCCGGGCTGAAAAGAAATCAGGCCGACGCCAAACAGTGTGAGCGCCGCGCCCGCCCATTGTTGCCGACTCAGCCGTTCGCGCAACCACAGCACCCCCAGCGCGAGACCGAAGAGGATGGACGATTGCGACAACAGTGAGGCCGCGCCGGGGTCCACGAACTCGACGGCGGCATAGTTGAGTGTCGTGCTCAGCGCCACCAACGCACCGATGGCGAGGAAAAACCACTTGTGCTGCCAGAACGTCGCCAGCCGCAATTGCCCGCGCGCTGCGGCAAAGGCCGCCACTTGAACGGTGGCGATGCTCAACACCAACAGCACTGACGTTACCGGCGGCAGCCGGCCGTGTAAGGCGCGGGCAAAGACGAAGTGCAGGCCATCCACCGCCAGCAGAGCGATGATGAGCAGCGGTGCATTCTGAGACAGCGAACGAATATGGGTTGGCTCGGGGATTGCCATGACTCAAAAGTGATACCGTTCCAAATCCTGAGCGATGAAGACCGGCCCGCCAAAAATCTCCGAGGCGGCGCGGTGTTGAGCGGCGAGGTCGTTTTCGTGCGGCGAGAGGTGGACGAGGACGAGTTGCTGCGCGCCTGCAGCCCGCGCCAGTTCGGCTGCTTGCTCGGCGGTGCTGTGAACCGGGTGCGCGCCCGTCGCCTCATGCACGAGGATGTTCGCGCGATGGGCCATCGCCATCACTCCGGGCGAGGGCGAGCCATCGGCGCTATACGCGCAGACGCCGCCGTTGTGAACGTCGCGAGCCCGCACGGCGATGACGGGGATGCCTCCGTGAATGCCGGGCGCGCCAGTCAACTCGAAATCTGCTCCGGTTGCAATCGGTGCGCCGGTTTCCAACAGCACCACATTCCATTGCAGCTCCGGCAAGCCGCGCCACTCGCGCGTGTCCCACTGCGCCCACGCACGTTGCACAACATCCAGCGCTTCTTCCGGGCCGTGAATCGGCAGCGGTTGACGCCGCCCGCTCAGCCACAACATCTCGATCAATAGTGGAAAGCCGGAGGTGTGATCGGGATGCGAATGCGTGAGGATCAGCCGCTCAATCGAATCCAGCGGGATGTCGAGCCGCTGCAACTGGCGCACGGCGTTGCCGCCGCAATCAATTACAATCGTCGAGGCTACGCCCCGCAAGGCCAGCATCGTCGGTTCGCGGCTACCATCAGTCAGCGCCGCGCCCGAACCAAGGATCAATAATTCAGCCATTCGCCGGTCTCCTGAAGTAGAATGATAGCATCTCATCCACGATGCCAACGCCTGTCATCTACGTCCTTGATCTCAAGTTTCAGGGCAACGCCGAAGCCATC
>JBQTJD010000953.1:0-5951 GCA_052387475.1 Anaerolineales bacterium
ATGAGCGATTGCGGCTCGCCCTCACCCCGACCCTCTCCCAGCGGGAGAGGGGTTGGGGGTGAGGGTGAAATCTGGGCAACTGCGTAAGTCCTAAATCTCAAGGCCGCGATACGCCTATTTGTTCGATATTCCACAAATCGGAGCGCCCGGTCGTATCCAGTGCGTAGCCCGTTACCTCTGGCCGGGCGATGCCCACACGAAAACGGAAAAACAATGGCAACGACGGCATGTCGCGCATGAAGGCGACCTGCGCTTCGGTGTGCGCGGCCAGACGCGCTCCATCATCGAAGGCCCGCAGAGCAAGCGTGCAGGCGGCATCGAATTCCGGGCTGCTGTAGCCGGTGTTGTTGGCCCCGCCGATAACGCTATCGTTCGGAATGTCGTCGGTGAGATAAAGCTCACACGGCGGCTCGAAGCCTGCCCGCCACGGAAAGCTGGTGAGATCAAAGCGCCGGCCAAACACCGGGCCGCCGGGCCACACGGCATACAGATCCTGTGGCGCGTACCACTTCACGCGCAGCTCCACGCCGCACTCGCGCAATTGCATTTGCAGGAGTTGCGCCAGCCGCTCGCGGAACGCGCTGCCCTCCGGGCCGGAGGCGTATTCCAGCGCGAGGCGTTTGCCCTCGCGCACCCGCACCCCGTCGCCCCCCATCACCCAGCCCGCCTCGTTCAACAATCGCCGGCCTTCATCCACATCAAATTCGTAACGCTTCAACCCGGCGCGCGCGAGCAACGGATGATTTTCGGGCATGTAGCTGGTGGGCGTCGCGCCGACGCCGCTCAACAGTTGCGTAATAAGGGCCTGCCGGTCAACGCAATAAGCGATGGCCTGACGCACGCGCGCATCTTGAAAGACTTCCGTGCCCGCCACGCGCTCATACCCCTCCGCCGGTTGGATGCCGAAGTCGAGATGCTCGAAGGCCAAGTCGGGCACAAACTGCGGCGCGAGTGAGCCGCCGCTTGCCGCTGCGCGCAGTTGCGGAACCAGCGTCGTGAAGTCAGCGCTCTCCGCGCCGATGTGGCACCGTCGCCCCGTCAACTCTTCCACAATCTGTTCCGCCGTCAGGCCAAACCGAAACGTGACTCGATCCACTCGCGGCAAACCATCGGCTGCGCGAAAATAGTTGGGGTTACGGGTCAGCGTCAGCCGCTCGCCCTTTTTCCATTCCTCAATCACAAACGGCCCCCAGCCGATGGGGCGCTCGTTGGCCTCGGCGTTGCTGTTCAATTCATTCGGGCTGACGCCGTCGAATAAGTGGCGGGGCAGCGGAGACCAGAAGCGGCGCGCGTAATCGCGGTCGCGCCAGCCGGGCAGGCCGGTCCAACGCACGGTGAATGTATCGATCACTTCATAGGAGAGGGTGCGATCAGTGACAAACTGGCTGGCCTTGGTGTCGAAGTACGACGCCGCTTCAAACGAGAAGCGCGAGTCCGCCGCATCCACTTGTTGGTTATCCGACCACAACACGCCGGTCTTGAGTTTGAACGTCGCGCTCACTTGCACGGTGCGGGCTGGTGCGCTGCCAGTGTAGGTGATGACGCTGCCATCGAGTTGCGCCAGCCGCACTCCTTCGGAGAGAAACTTCGGTTGCAAGTCAACGGCGTCTATCACTTTGTCGTCGGGCCGGACGGTGACTTCAACCAGCAGCGCATCGCCATCTTCGAGCGAAGGCAACTTTTGCAAAATCACTGGCTGCAATTCGTAGCCCATCGTGTCAATCGGGCCGTCATACAACGCTTCGAAGATCCCGGCGCGCGAGGCCTCCTCATCGCGATACAGGTAGAGCGAGAGCGGCTCCGCCGTTTGACATACAATCAATTCAATTGGGATAGGTGTTGGTGAGGGAGGAACAGTAGCAGTGGGGCTGGAAGGTGGGGCAGCCGTCTCTGCTGGCGGAACCGGCGTCCCTACGGAAAGTGTTGGCGCGAGCGTCGGCAATGGCGCCGGGGTCGCGCAAGCCGAAACCACACAAACAAAAAAGAGGACGCGAAAGAAATACCGGAACACTCAGATGTCTCGCGCAAAGACGCCAAGCCGCTAAGGATTCTTTGCGCCTTAGCGGCTTGGCGCGAAATTCACCCGGGGAAGTATCGCTGGAAAGATGGAATGCGCAAGACGCTCAGGCGGGGAGGAGTTGTCCGACTTCGAGTCGAAGCACGCGGTCGGCGAAGCGCTGCGCGAGGTCCGCGTCGTGCGTTGACCACAGCCACGCCACCTGCTCCGCGCGGCACAGCGCAGAAAGATGTCGCAGCACTGGGATTGCTGCCGCAGGTTCAAGGTGGTCGATCACTTCATCGCTGATAAGCAGGCGGGGCTTGAGGATGAGCGCCCGCGCCAGAGCCACGCGTTGCCGGAGTGTAGTGGAGAGCATCGTGACTGAGCGACCGAGCAGCCAGCGATTGAGGCCCCACGCATCAAGCGCGGCCTCCATTCGTGTCAATCGCTCCGCCGCCGAACCGAGGCGATGAATGTCCAACGGCTCGCGCAACACCTCGCCCACCGTTTGATGCATGGCGAGCGACCGCGTGGGGTGACCGCCAACATACTGAAACCGCTGCCGCAATGGGCGTAGTTTGTGGTCGGGCAGCCGCAAGAGATCTATTCCTTCAAAATAAATCTGGCCGGCGGCTGATTTATGGATAAGGGCCAGCGTCCGCAGCAGCGTCGTCTTTCCGGAGCCGGCCGGGCCGACCAGCGCCACTTGCTCACCTCTATTCAATTGAAGGGATAGTTTGTGGAGGCCGGGGAACGACTCAACCGCGGCGCGCGATGGGGACGGTGTCAGTCCCTCGGCGCGCCAGAAGGTCGAGTCGGGCATTAACGCAGCAGGCCGGAGAGTCCGCCAAAGACACACGCTGGCCGGAGGGCCAGCACCTGGGCCAGTTCTCGCCAACCTAACGTGATGTCGACGGTGCCTTGCGGCGCAAAATAAGTCTCCGGCTCAGTGCCGTACACCAGCAACGCCAGACGCTTTAGCAAACTGCGCTCAGCCGCGCGTTGCAGAAGCTGATGTTTTGTATCGACGACAGGATTTTGTCGCTCAACTTGCCGCCGCAGGCTGTGTCGAATGACGTGGTCAATTGGGCTGACGAGTATTGTTTTGTTAGCGCGTGAACTCATAGAGCACCTCAGGCGAGACGGCCACACCTTCCAACTGTTGGCGCAACGTCTCGCGCGCATAATACAAACGTGACTTCACCGTTCCCACCGGCACACTGACCACCTCGGCGATCTCCTGCAAACTCAACTCATTCAAATAATGAAGGATGACCACTACCCGCTGATTGAATGGGAGAGCATTGATGGCCCGCTCCATGGCATGGCGGCTATCCTGATGTTCAGCCGCCGGTTCCGGGTGGTGGCGCGTCGGGCCGATGAGGCGCTCAATGACGTCATCCAGCGGGGCCAGCCAGCGCCGGCGCGAATACCAGGTGTAAGACAGGTTGATGGTCACCCGATAAAGCCAGGGGGCCAGAGGCAACTCCGGCTTGACACTGGCCGCGTAGGTGTTGAGCCTGAGGAAAACCTCCTGCAGAATATCCTCCGCAGGGTCGGGGTCGCGGGTGATGGCCAGCGCCGTGCGATAAACCGTCAGCCGGTACTTATCGTAGAGCGCACCCAGAGCGTCGAGATCGCCCGCTTGCAGGCGGAGGACGAGAGGGGTATCTTGGCTCATAAGCAATGACTCGGCGTATTAGCAGTCAATTTAGACTAATACCTGCACTGGGTCACGCAGGTTCAAAAACCATTCACTTTCCGAACACCAGCGCCAATTCAATCGCCAGCCCCGGAAAGAGGGTTGAAACAAGCGACTGCCCCGGCTCGAACAGCGCCACGGTTGAATAGAGATTACCGGTCAGGCGCTGGACTTCAATCGTGCCATCGTCCGGATCCACGATCCAGTATTCCGCCACGCCATGCCGGGCGTACAGCCGGCGCTTTTGGTGCAGATCGCGCCCGCTGGAAGTGGGTGAGAGGATTTCGACGATGAGATCAGGCGCGCCGTGGATACGTTCATGAATCAGTTGCGCGCGGCGGGCCTCCGAGATGAAGAGCAAGTCGGGCTGAACAACGACGTTAGGCGCGAGGATGACATCGAGCGGGGCCACAAAGACCTCTCCGGCGCGGTTGACCACACAGTAGTAATCGAGCGACCGAAAAAGGCGCTGCAAGATACGTTGATGGCGCGAAGTGGGCGAGACCATTTCAATCAACTCCCCTTCCAACAATTCGTAGCGTGGATATTCATTCGTCAACGCCAGATAATCCTCCAGCGTGTAATCTTTTCGGCTCGGCTGAATGACTCGCGCTTGCACTTCTGGGATTGCCACAGCGACCTCCGATCTCTACCGGCGACGATGCCGCCGTCACTGCGGCAATTATCCGCCCGGCCACCCTGCGCGTCAACCACCCGGTTGGGGATTGCCGGCCAATTCATTGGCGATTTCCGTCAACGCCAGTTTGTCATCTTCGCCCAATTCAAGCTTCAGCAGCAGGTCGGGCCGGCGGAGGAAGGTGCGCCGCAACGCCGCGTGCCGCCGCCAGCGCGCGATGCGGCCGTGGTCGCCGCTGAGCAGCGGCTCCGGAACCGCCCAACCACGAAACTCGGGCGGGCGGGTGTAGTGCGGATATTCGAGCAGCCCGGAGGCAAACGAGTCATCCTCTGCGCCGGTGGGATCCCCGAGCACACCGGGCAACAAACGGGTCACGGCATCCACCACGGCCAGCGCCGCCAGCTCACCGCCTGTCAGCACAAAATCCCCGAGCGAAATCTCATCGGTGGCGAGGTGCTGGCGGATGCGTTCATCGAAGCCCTCATAGCGACCACAAATCAACGCGATGTGTTGGTGTTGCGCCAATTCCTGCGCGATCGACTGTGTAAATGTGCGACCCTGAGGGGTAAGAAGGATTAGGGGTGAGGGATTAATCCCTAACCCCTCACCCCTAATCCCCAACACCGCCTCCACCGCATTGAACACCGGCTCCGGCTTCATCACCATCCCGCCGCCGCCGCCGTAGGGCAGGTCGTCGGTGACTTTGTGTTTGTCGGTGGCGTAGTCGCGAATGTTGTGGAGTGCAACGCTCACGCGGCCATTCTCCTGAGCGCGTTTGAGAATCGACTCTTGTAGGTACGGCGCGCAGACTTCGGGGAAGAGGGTGAAGATGTCGAAGCGCAACATATCAGTGGGCAGTAAACAGTAAACAGTGAACAGTAGGCCGTCAACAGTCTTCGCTGTTCACTGCTTACTGTTCACTGATTCTACCAGTGGTGACGAATATGGCTTGCGAGTAGAATTTATCGTGATGCGTGCATTGATTTTAGCCTCTGCTTCGCCGCGCCGCCGGCAACTATTGTCGCTAACCGGTTGGACGTTTGAAGTGCGGCCGGTGAACGCGGACGAGACGCCGCTGCCGGATGAGCGGCCGGAAATCTTCGCGCGCCGGATGAGCGAAACGAAAGCGCGCCTGGCTGCGCAGGGCGTGAATGGTTCGGCGTTGATCCTGGCCAACGATACGACCGTCGTCATTGACGATCAAATCCTCAACAAACCCGCCGACGCGGGCGAGGCACTCGCAATGCTGCGCCGGTTGCGGGCGCGTACGCACGTTGTGCTCACCGCCATCACTGTGTTGGATACCGCCACGGACATACTCCACACCGACCTCGCGCGCTCGCGTGTACCAATGCGCAATTACGATGACGCCGAGATCGAAGCGTACGTCGCCAGCGGCGACCCGTTGGACAAAGCGGGTGCGTACGCCATTCAGCATCCGGGCTTTCAGCCAGTGAACCGTACCCGGTTCACCGATTGCTTTGCCAATGTGATGGGGCTGCCGCTATGCCACCTGCTGCGCCGCCTGCGCACGCTGGGCGTTGACACAGCCACCGACCTGCCCGCCGAGTGCCAGCGCTTCATCCCCTACCAATGCCCCGTGTACGAGCAGA
>JBQTJD010000954.1:0-8541 GCA_052387475.1 Anaerolineales bacterium
TCAACAAGTGCGGAAAAGATTCAACCTCAACCACGACTTTTTCTTCAACCCAATGATCAAGATAGAGCCGGCACAGACAGGTTTCACCATCATAGATTTCGAGATGATATTCATCGCTGACCTGTAAACCGTCCCCGATCATCTCGGCGAATAGTGCACGCTGATAATGCCGCTCCTTAAGTCCGGGGCCAAGCCGGGTATGGACGCGCTTAGCGGCGCCGATAATCCGGTACGTGAGGTCGATATGCAGAACCTTTGATTCGAGCGGCACGAAAGCCTCCCTGTCAGCGGATTGAGATAACGGATGAGCGGATTTCAGTTCACTCCATGTGAAGGCGCCGCAAAGATTGTGCGTCACGTCATCCGCCAATCCACTACTCCAATCCACTGACGATCAGGACGGGTCTCCCGAAAGGGGTGCATTTCTGGAAAGTGGCCGATTTGCTCTAAGCCCGCGTCCTCGCGGGCGTTTTGGCAGGACATCCGATCGCGAGGACGCGGTCGGGGAGCAGGCGGCCAATAATCTGGAATGCACCCTCCCGAAAGCCGCGACTTGGGCTTCCACAAAAAACGTTCAATGCGTCTCTCCCATCCGTCCAGCTTCTTCGGTGGCAAGATCCGTTTGTATTACAGACTTTTTCGGCCAAAGGTGATGAGCAGGCCGACTTGTGCGCCCGTAGCTGCAAGATATCCAATCACCTGAGCCACTTCGGCGTTCGTCAACAAGTGCGGAAAAGATTCAACTTCAACGACGACTTTTTCTTCAACCCAATGATCCAGATAGAGCCGGCCCAGCCAGGTTTCACCGTCATAGATTTCGAATTGATGTTCCTCGATGACCTGTAAACCGTCGCCGATCATCTCGGCTAATAGCGCACGCTGATAATGCCGCTCCTTAAGTCCGGGGCCAAGTCGGGTATGGACGCGCATAGCGGCGCCGATAATCCGGTACATGAGGTCGCTATGCAGAACCCTTGAATCGAGCGGCACGAAAGCCTCCCTGTCAGCGGATTAGGAGAATGGACTAGCGGATGGCGCAGGTCTGGCGTTGACTGCACCTAAATCCGCTCATCCGCTACCCTAATCCGCTGATCACTTCTACCACATCCCTGTCAGCGGATGACGAGAGCGGATTAGCGGATGGCACAGCGCCGATCTGCATGCAGCGCTGGCATTGACTGCACCTAAATCCGCTCATCCGCTACCCCAATCCGCTGATCACTTCCACAACATCTCCCACCTGTGTCCCCAACCGATTGCCCGCGTGCCCATTGACCTCCGCGATCACTAATTCATCGTCGCTGCCGATGAGGGCCACCAGTTCGCCGGGGGGCCGGTCGCCGAATGTGCGCACCAATCCATTAATTTCCTTCCCATTGATTCGCACCTGCACCTCACCTAGCCCGGCCAAATCTTTGGCGTGGATGTTGGTGATTAGGTTGCCGAAATGTTTGACGACGACGGCCACCTCGCCGCGCACAGTATGATCGCTGCGCTCGACGGTGGGCAGTGGCAACGTGACCGGGTCGGTGATGCGCGCGCCGACGCTGTCGAGCGGCACGCCCGAAGCCAGATGCGCGGCCACCGGCGCGAAGATGTCGCGCCCGTGAAAGATGTTGCTGATCTTCGGCCGCCAGTAGCGCGGCTGGTTGAGATGAAAAAACTCAATCGGCCAGCCTTCTTCGTGCGCGCGGCGCATCGCCAGCGTCAGTGTGCCGTTGTCCGGCCCGACAAACGTGTGCGCTCCTAGTCGTGCGGCCATTGGCCGGCGCTGTGTGCCCACGCCCGGATCGACGACGAAGATATGTACGGTGCCGTCGGGAAAGTAAAACGGCGAACGGCTGAGGATGCGCGCGCCCTCGCGAATATCCTGCGGGCTGATGGTGTGCGCGATATCGACTATGCGCGCGTCGGGCGCAATGCCGAGAATCGTGGCCTTCATTTCGCTCACGGCCACGCCGCTGCCGCCAAAGTCGGTGAGGAGGGTGATGATAGAGGTCATATCAGTTAGGCTTTGGCATCGAATTGCGCGAATTCGCGCGAAATGAATTCGCGTCAATTCGCGGAATTCGATGCAAGTCTACAGTCGGATCACTTCAATTTCATCGCCCACCCGCACGCTCAATCGTTGCTGCGCGTTGCCGTTGACGACGGCCACTTCCAATTCGCCGACGTGATTGATGAGCGCCGTGAGTTCACCGGGCTGCCGCTCGCCGAACGTCCGCGCCAGCCCATCAATCTCCGCGCCGCGCATCCGCACGTACAGTGCGCCCCGCACACGCAATGCGCCCAGCCCGACCAAATCTTCGGCGCGGATGTTGGATGAGCAATTGCCGAAATGATCGGTGAAGATGATCTCACCGCGCAGCCCGTTGGCCGTACGCTGCACGGGCGCAATCGGCAACCGCATTGGGTCAGTGAACGACGAGCCAAACTCGGCCAGCGGCACACCATTGGCGAGATGCCCAGCTACCGGCGCGAAAATATCGCGCCCGTGAAAGATACTGCTGACCTCAGGCCGCCAGTATTTCGTTTCGGTGAGCGCGACAAAATCCATCGGCCAGCCGCGCCCCTCAGCCTGCTGCAATACCAGCGTCAGCGCGCCGTTGTCTGGCCCGACACAGTAGTGCCCGCCGATCTTCGCCGCCAGCCCGCGCCGCGCCGTGCCCACACCCGGATCCACGACGAACATGTGGAGCGTCCCGGCCGGAAAATAAAATAGTGTGCGGCTCAGCACCACCGCTGCCTCGCGCACGTTCTGCGGGCTAATGAGATGGGTCACGTCAATAATCTCAGCCGTCGGTGCGATCCCCTTGATGACGCCTTTGCACACGCTCACATCGCCATCGCGCAAGCCGAAGTCGGTGGTGAAAGTGATGGTCGCCACGGCGAGGGGTCACTGTGGCGTTGATTTGTCGTGCAACAACAACATCGTGTCTTTCACCAGCACGCGATCCAGAAATTGCTGGGTGCGTGGGTCGGACGGGTTGGTGAATACGTCGTCCGGTGGGCCGGCTTCGACGATGCGGCCATCGTGGATGTAGATCACCCGATCGGCGACCTCGCGCGCGAAAGCCATCTCGTGCGTGACGATGAGCATCGTCGTGCCTTCGCGCGCCAGTTGCTTCATCACCTCCAGCACCTCGCCGATGAGTTCCGGGTCGAGGGCGGAAGTCGGCTCGTCGAATAGCATCACCTGTGGCTCCATCGCCAGCGCGCGGGCAATGGCCACCCGTTGCTTCTGCCCGCCCGAGAGGCGAATGGGGTGGACATCCTTCTTTTCCAGTAGTCCGACTTTATCCAAAAACCGCTCACCGATGGGGACGGCTTGCGCTTTAGGCATACCCTTCACCGTGACCAGACCCTCGATCACGTTTTCGAGCGACGTCATGTGCGGGAAAAGATTGAATTCTTGAAAGACCATGCCTGTGCGCAGGCGCAGCGCAGCAATGTGTTGTGATGAGGGCTGCGCACCGGGTGCGATCTCGACGGTGCTCCCGTCAATAGAGATGGCGCCGGCGGAGGGCGACTCCAAAAAGTTGAGACAGCGCAGGAAGGTGCTCTTGCCCGAGCCGCTGCGCCCAATCAGCACCACCACCTCGCGCGGCGCGACCGTGAGCGAGATGTCGCGCAGGACGTGAAGCATCCCGAACCACTTGTGCAGGTTGGCGACGCGAACGATGGCGGCGGAAGCCGCACTCTCAACGTTCATAGGCGTGCGCGAGGCGCTTCTCCAGCCGGCTTTGCAGCCAACTGGAAATGATCGTCAGAATCCAATACGCGGCGGCGGCGACGAGGAACATCTCGAGGTATTTGCTGTCGCGGCGCGCGAAGCGATTGGCGAGGAAGGTGATTTCCCACACGCCCATGATGGAGACGAGCGTGGAGTCTTTCTGCATGGCGATGAACTGATTGCCGATGTCGGGGATGACGATGCGAACGGCCTGCGGCAGGATAATGCGGCGCAAGACCTGCGCGCGTGTCATCCCCAGCGCGGCCGCGGCCTCCCATTGCCCGTGATGGATGGATTGCAAACCGGCGCGGAAGATTTCGGTCATGTACGCGCCGTAGTTGAGGCTGAGCGCGAGGATGCCAGCCGGGATGGCGTCGAGGATGAACCAGCGCCCGATTTGCGGGAAGCCGAAGGCCGTGATCTGCTGGCCGATCTGCGGCAGGCCAAGGTAGATGAGGTAAATCTGAATCAGCAACGGCGTGCCACGAAGGACCGACACGTAAAACCCGGAAATGCCCTGCGCGATGGGATTGGACGACAGCCGCGCGATGGCGCCGAGCAGCGCCAGCACGGTGGCGATGGTGATGGAGGCCAGCGACACGCCGATGGTGGCGCCCGCCCCTTGCAGGATAATGCCGTAGTTCTGGGCGATGTAGCCTGGCTCGATGCGCAGCAGCAGCAGCCCGGCGATGAGCAGCGCGGCGAGCGCGCCCCACACTCCGGCTACTTTCAGCGTCTGCGACAGCCGGTCGCGGCGTTCGGCCATTGCGAGGGTTTGTCCCATCGCCCGGTCGGGATCGGTCTCGAGAGTCAGGGGTGGGCTAATGGTCTCGGCGCTCATAGACTACCTATCGTCTTTCGCAAAACTCGTTCGTAGTCGCCGCTTCAGCGGCGCGCTAAAGCGCTTACTACAAACCCATAAAAAAAGAGTGGGGCTTGAAACTCAAGCCCCACCCAATCACAAATTGCCGCTTACGGTTGACCCAACTTGCTGAGATCAAACTTGCCGCCCGCTGCGGCAAGGTCGGCGCCGTAGTAATTCACAGTCAGGCCCTTCAACGTCCCATCCGTGTGCAGACCCTGAATGATCTTGCTCACTTCGGCGATGAAGGACTGCGGGTCTTTGCCCGCATTCCGGTCAATCGCCGGGGCGAGATACTCGAAGAAAACCGGGTCGCCCAACTGCTTGAAGGGCCGGCCGTTTTTGATCGCGTCCTCGCCGGTGGGCTGCGCGGTGATCACGGCATCCAGCCGGGCGCCGTCGCCGAGGGCCAGGTCTTCGAGCGCGGTGCTGTCGGTATCGTAGGTCTTCACCTCCGCGCCCGTGACAGCGAAGTTGATGGTCTCGCCGGGGATGACGAGCGAGGCGTTGAGATAATTCTCATACGTGCAGCCGCCGCACACGCCCACCTTCTTGCCGGCCAGGTCGGCCACTGTTTTGAGAGTGGTGTTGTCGGTGTGGATGAAGACGGCGGCCGGAGTGGTGTAGTACGGTTGCGCAAAGAACAGCACCTTGGCGCGCTCCGGCGTGATCGTCATCGAGCCGACGCTCAGGTCCCAGCGGTCGGACCAGCCGCCGGCGGTGATCAGTGTCCAATCCGGCGTAACGAAGCACGCTTCCACGCCGAGACCCTTGGCAATCGCCACGGCCACATCAACATCGAAGCCTTCCAGTTCACCGGTGGTCTTTTGATCCGACGCGCACTTGCTGCCCTCGGTGCGCTTTGGCTCCGCCTTCAGCGCGGATTGAGGCGGGTAGGCCGGGTCGGTGGAGATAATGAGCGTGCCGCGGGCTTTGATCTCGGCGAGCTTATCGTTGGCCGGCGTGCTGGCGGCGGGCGCGCAGGCGGTCAGCACCAATGCGGCCAGCGCCAATAGACTCACGAAGCGTAGGCGTTTCATATTCTCTTCTCCTCTGCTTTTGGGAGGAGGGCGCGGTTGAGTGAGCGTGCGCCCTCACTTGCGCAGTATTCTAAACGAGCCGAGGCCATTTTTCAACGCGTGGGCGATATAATCTCGCCACACTTTTCACAAGGAGATTACCCGATGACTGTACGAACTGCCTCCGCAGAATGGAAGGGGACACTAAAGGAAGGCGCGGGCGTGATGAAGATGCAGAGCGGCGCGTATGAGGGGCCGTACACCTGGGCGTCGCGGTTTGCGGAGGGCCAGGGCACGAATCCGGAAGAACTCATCGGTGCAGCGCATGCCGGCTGTTACTCGATGTTCCTCTCGGCCCTCATCACCGGGGCCGGGTTCACGCCCACCCGCGTGGCGACGACCGCCACGGTGCATCTCACCGATGGGCCGACGATCAGTTTGATCGAGTTGAACTGTGAGGCCGAAGTGCCGGGGCTGACAGCGGAGGCCTTCGCCGAACACGCCGAGGCGGCGAAGAAAGGTTGCCCGGTGAGCAAGGCGCTGGCCGGGCCGGAGATTAGGTTGACTGCGAAGTTGACTTAGGAAGCGGCGGCTTTCGCATTGCGTATCCAAGGTCAACGAAATAGGCCACATGAACCGGAGTTATGCAGTGTCACCCTGAGCGCGAATGAGCGGCCTTTATCATGTTCGACTCGTTTCGCGCGATAAGCCTCGCGAAATGCAAAAATTCGGCGTACGCGCTCAGGGCGACATGTCATACTACGACCCAACTGCGTAACTTCTGGCGGGATACGCAATACGCGCTCAAACCAGCCTCTTCAACTTCCGCGCCGCCGCCCGCATCTCCACGAACAACATCCCCAGCGGCGCTTTGTGAGCGGCCATAACCGTGAGCACGGCCTGGTGGCCGACGGCCATGAGGATGATGTGTCCGTCCTTGCCTTTGATGTAAACCTTTTCCAGTTCGCCGGTCTGCATCGATTCGGTGATGCGTTCGCCGAGCAGCAGCATCACCGCCGCCATCGCCGAGGCGCGTTCCTCTTCGATGGTCGGCGGCATGATGGCCTCGACCGCGAGGCCGCTCACCCGCACCACTGCGACCGCGCGGATGTAGGGTGAGGACTCGAGGAAATCTTCCAGCACGTGCCGGATGGCCTGCGGATGTGTTTTCCGCGCCGATGTCTGTTTCACTGCTTCAGCAATCACATTAGCCTCCTGCCCCCAGCAATACATTTGTCAGCCGTGTGGTGTGCGGCACGATGAGCGTGGCGCGCGCCAGCTCCAGTTCTCGCAGTGAGCCGAAGCCGCACAGCACGCCGATGGTCTGCGCGCCGGCCCGCTGTCCGCAAACCATATCCACCGCCGTATCGCCCACCATCACGCACTCGTGCGGCTTCACGCCAAGTTGCGCCGCGCACCACTCCACCGGGTCGGGATAGGGTTTGGTGTGAACCACCGTTTGCGCGTGCGCGACCGCGCCGAAGTATGAATGCAGATTGAACTGCGCCAGGAATAGATGCGTGCCGCGTTCGGGTCGCGCGCTGACGACGCCGAGCGGATACCGCTGCGCCAGGCAGGCCAGCACCGGCGCCACGCCCTCCATCAACACAAAGTGACCTTTCGATTGCTGGTCAAAGCGATCCGAGAGCCAGTTGAAAAATTTCACCAGATCATCGTCAAGGCCCAACACATCTGGAAAGCCTATGAGGGTGTTGATGGGTGAGATAGCCGTTGTCACTCCCCAGCGCAGAAATGGCTTCGGGTCGCGGCGCGGGAAGAGCGCGCGCAACGGGCCGAACATCGCCGCCACCCGGCGGATGTATTCGTCGTCGGTATCGGCGATAGTGCCATCAATATCGAACAGCACCGCCTTCACTCGATTTGGGTCAAATCGCATCTCGCGGAAGATTGTACCGGAAAAGAAACGGAGATAGCCGTGTAGGCCATCCCCGGAAAAGGTCATGGGGCCGCGCGTCTACTCAATACAACTTACGCAGTTGATGTCACCCTGAGCGCCAACGCATAGCCCTGCATTTTCAGCCACTTGTCGCGCGAAGGGTCTCTACGGGTTTCAACGGGCCCTTCGCGCGAAAAGACTCGGGCAAGGCCGAACCAATGCAAACGCGCTCAGGGCGACATAGCAGTGGGTTTGTTTGATGAACTGCATAACCCTACTCAAATTCGTCACCGGGATGATAGAGATGCACGGCGGCTTTGTTCAGCACCAGGATGTCGGCGTGGAGGGTGGTGATGCGCGCGCCGAGCAACTGGCATTTGATCTCGACCTCGGTGAGGGGCAGCATGTCGCCGCCGCCGACGTTGAACAGGTGCTGCAATGGCATGTTGCCGGGCAAATGGAACGCGCCCCGGATGAGGTACGGCCCGGTGTGGATGATGGCGCGCTCGGTGCGCTCCGGTATTTGCAACGTCGCCGACCGGATACTGGCTGCATCGCGTGGGATCAGGACGATGAGGCTAGGCTTGGGGATTGTCACTTCCGGCAAAGGATTGCGGATATGCGTGGCCTGCGCCCCCAGCGCGAGCAGTTGGGCGTTATGCAACGTGAGGGTGGAATGCGCGGTGTTGTTCAGGTGACCGACCAGCCGCGTTTCCGGTATGGGCAGCGCCCCCTCCACGATGTAGCGGGCCGTCAACAGTTGTACCGCCCATTCGGTGGGCGGCTGAGCGGGTGTGCCGGGCGTGACCATCGTGTCGTGTCTCCGCGATAACGTCGGTGCGTCGCGCAGGATTGTAATGCCAAGCGGCGCTCCTGACGGCGAAGGCAAAGTTGGAGTTTGGAGGGTCGGGCAATGAAAAAGGGCGACCATCGCATAGAATCGATGGTCGCCCTTTACGGGTGGATTAACTATTGCCGGGATTAAGCCACGCGGCACTCGCCCTCGACCACATCTCCATCTTCGGTGCGC
>JBQTJD010000955.1:0-1786 GCA_052387475.1 Anaerolineales bacterium
GGTTACGCCACGCCGCGCGCGTTCGAGGAAGCCGGCTGCGCTGATGACTATCGCGCTGCCATGCAGGGCGCCGCCGAAACCTATACCGCGCTGGCCGCCGACTTTCCCGAAGAGGCGAGCTATGTGGCGCCGAACGGTTTTAATCGGCGTGTGCTGATGACGTTCAACTTGCGCGAGGCCTTCAGCCTGTGTGAACTGCGCACGACCCCGGGAGCCCACTTTTCTGTGCGGCGCACGGCTGGACAATTGATTGAAGCCATCCGGCGTGTGCATCCCACGCTGGCGCAATACCTGCGCGTGCAGGGCCGGCCCGGCTGGCGCGAGGTGGAGCAGGAATATTTTGTTTCGGTTAAGTGATAGATTGATGAGTTGGTGTGTGCGAAACCGGGACTACAGTAAAATGCTGCTTGACCGAGAAGACCTCCTTGAGCGTAGTACTTCAAAACTTAACCGTTAGTTTGAGTTGAGAGTCGTATGGCAAGATCTTTACGCGCATTGCTGGTGGCGGATGCCGATAATCAGATCGTCGCGCGGGTGCTGGAAGAGTTGGCGCGCGCCGATTACGAGGTGATCCACGAGCGGGTGGATACGCCCACCGCGTTGCGCGCCGCGTTGGCGCAGGCCGATTGGGAACTCATCCTGTGCGAGTACAACTTGCAGCACTTCAGCGCCCCGGCGGCATTGTCCCTCATCAAAAGCACCGGTTACGATATTCCGTTTCTCGTCTTGCTGGATGCCGCCGAGCCGCACGAACAACGGGCCGCCTGGAGCATCGGCGCCCACGACGTCATCCGCCATTACAACCTCGTCCGCCTCGTCCCCGCGCTGGAGCGTGAAATGAGCGCGGCCAAAGTGCGCGCCGCGCGCGCCCTCACCGAAGCCGCCTTGTATGAGGCCGAAGCCAAATATCAAAGCCTGGTCGAACAGATCCCGGTTGGCATTCACACCATCGCCCTTGACCCCGATAGCAGCACGCATTCCATCAGCCCGCAACTTGAGCGGATGCTGGGCTTTTCGCAAGCGGAGTGGGTGGCAGACCCGCAACTGTGGCGCCGCCAAATCCACGCCGACGATCGCGAGGCCGTTGAACAGGCCCTCAAGCACATCTACGCGCCGGGCGCACGCCCCTTCATCGCCGAGTACCGCATGTGGACTCGCGCCGGTGAAAGTGTGTGGATTCGTGACGAGGCCATTCTGGTGCGCGATGCGGCCGGCCAGCCGCTTTACGTGCAAAGCGTGAAGATGGACATCTCCGAGCGCAAGCGGGCCGAGGCCAATGTGCAAACGATGGATGCCTCGCTGGCGCAATGGGTGGCCGAACTGGAGCAGAGCCATCGAGAGATTTCGCTGCTCAACGAGTTCAGCAGCGCGTTGCAAGGCTGCCTCACGCACGAAGAGATTTACCCGGTGATGGCCGACTTCGGGCCGCTGTTGTTTCCCGCGGAGGCCGGCGCGCTGTACCTGGCGAGCGGCAATTTGCTGGAACCGGTCTCGCGCTGGGGGCGCCTGCCGCTGGAGGAAAACGTCTTTGACTTCAGCGATTGCTGGGGCCTGCGGCGCGGGCGGATGTATGTGGCCGAGGCGCCGCTTTCCGGCTCAGGTTGTGCGCATGTCACTGACACCGGTTGGTCGAGTTACCTGTGCGTGCCGGTGGTGGCGCAGGGCGAGACGTTTGGTTTGCTGCACTTGCGGCTGCGGCGCAACACCAGTGGGCTGAACGCCGAGTCGCCGCGTGAGAGTCTTTCGGAGATGAAGCAGCGGCTGGCCAACACGGTGGCCGAACGCC
>JBQTJD010000956.1:0-6892 GCA_052387475.1 Anaerolineales bacterium
AGCGGTCGGCGGATCGAGACCGTCATTCCGGTGTCGAGCGGAAGCGGCATGAATGGGGAACCGGCGTGATCCTGGAGCAGCAGCTCCAACAGACCGTGGTGCCAGACGTTCGCCCCACCTGCCCCGGTGCGCCCGCCCACACCGAGAACCAAGCCCAAGTCGTGATCCTGGAAGCCGGCCCCAAAGATATCCGTGGCGCTATAGCACAATGGATCGGTGATGAGGACTACCGGGCCGTAATACTGCTGGCCAATCAGGTTCGCTTCCGTTTCCGGCGTGATCGGCATACCCGTCGAGTACGTGGCCCCAGTCTGCACCGACTCGCGAATAGACTCGATCCATGGGCCCAAGGTCAGGCCAGGCTGGGACGTATCGGCGTGGCGCTGACACAACTTCAACGTCAGCGGCGTATTGATAAACTGGAACGGAGCCGGCTGAATACGGCGCGGCGTGAAAAGCTGCAAGAGTTTTTCGGCTGCCAGGATATTCCCGCCGGGATTGCCGCGCACATCAATGACCACACCCGCCGACGGCAATTGCACGAGCAGTGATCGACATTCATCGACAAATCCATCTGCACTGCTTACATCAAACGAGAAGATACGCAGATAACCATAGCGGCCATCCGCGATCAGGTAGGCTCGAAAGATTGTAGGCAGTTCTGTCGGTAGGTAATCCGGGCTTCGGGTCGCGGCACGTTGCTTAGGCGTCCGACGCTTACGTCCAGCGAAAAACGAGCGCCGCGCATTCCGGACGAGGGCCGACTGTATGTCGATGCCAAACGCGGTCGCGCGCCGGTACCGGGCGACGCCCGAGAGTTCGCCTGCCGGCGTTGTCTTGTCGTCGGTCAGGTCCAGAAACTTCCAATCGAACCTGGCTTCGCGCACTGCACCACGGGCATTGCGGTACGTCACCACCACCCAGTCTTCATCCGGCGGTAATGAACGCGCCAGGGGCCGCATCGTCAGTGAATGCAGGCCACGCGCGAAGTAAGCATCTGGATTGCCACCGCCCTGTAACTCGCCGTTCAATTCAATTGCTCGATGAATGGGGATGCCGTTCCAGTGCAGTATCTCCACACCCGGCACAAAGTCAGTGGTCTTCACGGAATGGACCAAACGCGTGACGAGAAATCGTTCGACGCCGCCATCCACACACGCTTCGACCAGAAACGGCAGAAAAGCTAGAATCTTGCTGTAAGGCTGTGGCAGTAAGTAGGCAGTATGGAGATCGCACAAAGACGCGAAGATATCGACCAGTTCACGATGAAAGTCTATATCAGGCGGCAACTTGTGGAGCGGCGTGTCAGCGGCGAGGGTGTCCAGTTCGGCATGCAGAAGTCGGAGCCGTCGAAGGGGATTGACCGCGTGCATCGCTTCTTTCTGGGGCCGATGCACGTAGGCTGACTCGAGCACCGCCAGCGCCTGCTCGACGATACGCTGGCGGTCGGCCAGTCCGAGTTCGTTGTCGCGGTTCAGGATCGCGGGCAAACGCGGGGCACGTTTGAGGTCAGGCATCGCTCAATACAGGCCTGCCAGTCCCTGGCGAATATAGCCTGGGACATGGGGCAACTGGCTCGCTACTCGCTCCAGGTAATCGGGATCATCGACAACGGTGAGCGGGTCAAGCTCCATTGCCACGGCCACATCTTTGTAAGGCACGCTTGCGCCGGCCGAGGCGAAGAAGGCCGAGTCGACATCATCGGTGAAGTCCAGGCGCCACGCTGTCGCGGCTTGGCCGCCGGCCGCGTCAGCCAGGCCAAGGAAACCGCCACCCCCATTACCGGGTGCGGTGCTCGCTAGTTCGGGCAGCCGGTTCATTCCGTCACGCAATAAGTCACGGGCAGCCTTAAGCGCCAGGTCGACCACGATTGGATTGGTCGGCCCGGCCGTCTCAAAGTGAAAGGCCTGATTCTTCTTCCCGACGTTCCACGACTCCAGCTCGGCGGTGAACTTCTGCATCATGGACTTGCGACCATAGCGGGGCAGTCCCCCAATGATCACCAGTCCGATGTCGGCCTCCGTGCTTTCGATCAGCCGGGCATAGGGATCACCGGTGGTTTTCTGCAAAACAAGCAGATCGGCATACATCCCAGTCCGCACTTTACCTAACGCGTTCTCCCAGCCGAGGATGCGCGCGGCGCTAGTCGTCGCCAAGCTGAGCAGCTCTTCGTCGCTGAACAGATTGTCATTGTTCTGGCAATAGAGGCGAGCCACTTTGAGCTCGCCGAGCATGTTCTTGCTGCCCGAGGGGGACCAATCCGAGCCCAGGCCGATCCGTAACCCCTTCGCCTTTGCGAGGGCGACGTCGGCGGTGGAGCCATATAATAACAGGTTGCTGAGCGGCGACCAGACGATGGCCGCGCCGTGATCTTTCAGAATGTCGAATTCCGCCTCGCGCAGGGCGGCGCTGTGGATGCCGGCCAGGGCGGGCGTGATCGCCCAGCCGTCGCCGCTGGCGAGCTGCAACCGGTCAAAACGCTGCAGGGCATGCTCGTTGTGGCGCTGGCCTTCACTCAGATGAAGCAACACGCACTTCTCTGCCTGCAGTTGTCGGAGGAATTTATCTGCCTCACCCGACTTGATGTCCCCGATCCGCGCATTCGCGCCTGGCAGATCTGGCTTACCGGTGTTCTCGACGTTGCGGACGTTGCCACGAAATTCCGCCACGGTGTTGGTGCCCCGCAGGGTCAGTCCCTGCGACGTGGTCACTCCACCCATCAGACATTTGGCTTCGACATAGCGCACGATGGCCGGCAGGTAGGTAGCCGCCAGATTGCTTCCCAGCGTCTGGGCCGGCCCCCGGATCAGTTTCAGGTAATCCGGGTGGTTGGGCCATTGGTCGCGATGTTCCCACTGCTTAGGCACTTGCCAAAGACTGAGCAGGTTGTAGCACAGATGATTGTGCAGCTCGATCAGGCCCGGATAGATCGTGCCCCGGGTGGCGATGACGCGGGCATCCTCAAAACCGGTCGGCGGCGGTGCGTCAGCGTCTTGAACTGCGGCAATTCTGCCCGACACGGCGTCCACGTACACGATCCCAGGACTCAAGAGGCGGCCGCCATCCATCGTAATGATGTGACCCTTCAAGCCGTAGCGCGTGACGTTGGCGGGTATGGTCGGTGGCATCGCTGACTCCTGAAAGGGTTAGCCCACCCATGGGACAATCAACAGGGCTACACTCTATCTCGCTCGGATCGTGTCTGGCAGGACGAACTGTCTTCAACGTCCCGTGGGACGGCTGCGACCACAACCACTTTCGCCGGTCCCCGCCAGCAATGGTTGACAACTTGCTTGTCAAAATGCGGGCGGATATATTCACTCAGTGGGCGAGGACATCCAATGCGCGCAGCAAGTCGCAGTCCACGACCCATCGAGCACGTCATTCCAGAGACACGGCGATGTGACGGCTATCGAGGCCATGAATGGCTCGGTGAGGTTTGGCGATGAGAGTCCACGCACCGGACATCGCTTTGCATTTGTGAGATTATTGCGCTGCCAGCCCCAGATCCGCTGCGTGGGTCAAAAGTGATTGGCGCCGATCTGCCGACTACCGGTGACGCGACGCCCAAACGGGATCGCCACTCACTCCGGCGCTCGTTCGATCGCATCGCGTTCAGCCTGTGATAAAGGCTCGGGCGCTAGTTTGAAAGCCCACTGAGGCATAAAGACCTTGTAGTAATCCATGGACGATGGGCCGGTGCCGGACGCTCTGACCGCACGGTCCCCGGACGACCCCTGCCAGCGCAGTGTGCCGTATGGAAGGTCGAGGCGCGGGATCTGGCCGCGCCGACCATCGTAGTTGAAACTTGCGCTAGCGATGTCTTTCGTGAAAGCGTGACTCTGGATGTCATTCAGCGCGCGCTGCCAGTCACTGAGGACGCCTGACTCGCGCCAGGCTTTCATCGAAACGACGGGCAGACCGCTGGGCAACACATGCGCGGCCAAGCGTTGGGCATGAGGCCCGACGGCAAGCGCCAGGGCCAAGGCGTTGTCAGCCGCGACTCGTTGGACGATAGCCGAATAGACCACCCTCACCTGTGCATGGTCGACGATGGAACTAATCCTGCTAGCGTTGAGTCCGAGGCAGTCGACCGGCAGGACACGCAGGATTAGATAGCTGCGGGTGATGCCCATGGAGCGCAGGAATTCCTGCAGATGTTGACCGGCCTCCCCCGTCAAGGCCCGGCCCGTAAACAGGTCGTCGTGTGACTCTTGGTCACCCAGGATCAGTATCTTGACGCCACTGAACCGCCCACGATAAATCGGGCCAGTGCCAAAAGAAGTATGAGCCTTGATACCCAAGGCCTTGAAATCTGGCCAGTCAAGGCCGGACTCGCCGCCCATGAGCAAACGTGCCATGCTTTCAGTTGGGCCAGGGTCAAAGTCGCGGAACGAGTGGCAGGGTGGTTCGTAAGGGACATCGCCGGTTTCTTGGGCGTAGCCGTCGCGGCTGCCTGTGGCGGCGGAACTGTAACTGGCTTGCCCGTTGTACTTGCCCGAGGCGGAGAAGATCTGAATAGACCGCTGCGAGTCTTTCCGGTTGCTGGAAGTGCCGCCTCGGCCCACACGCCAGGGCGTGCCATACGGCAGGTCTTGAAACGGGATCGGCGCGCTCCGGTAGCGATACTCGTCCGCCGATTTCCGGCTGGCGCCGGCGTCCGGCGGCAGCCACGTCGGGTCATCATCCGCCCAGCCCTGGATCTTGCGGATCGCTTTCTTGAAATCCGCAATGATTGCGGTCACCGAGCCGCCTTTGCCAGCCCCGCCCGGATGCAAAACCCCAATGGCTTTTGCGTGCGGTCCGATGACATCCGCCCGGCAGCGACTGAGGTCACTGGTGCCGCTTGAGCAGGTGCCGCCGTGCGATTTGATCCAGGTCACGACCGTCTCTTTTGCGGCGCGACCCACCGCGATAATGAGCCGTAGTTCGTTCCGCTCGGCCACGTAGTTCAAGATCGCATGTCGATGCTGGACGATGGGGGAGTCTTCGTTTTGCGCCAGCCACTTCAGATTATCCGTATACTGGCCGAAGATCGGATAGACGAAAGTGTTGAGGAACAAATACGAGCGGGTGAGGCCGATGTGTTGAAGAAAATACTGCATGCGGGCGCCGGTTCCGCCGGAGAAGGAACGATGCGCTAAGGACTCATCCTGAGCGCCCTCCTGGCCGATGATGAGCACTTTGACTTCGCCATCCCCCAGGCGGCCGCGATAGAACATCGGACCAAAGTGCCAGCGGAACCCTTCTCGTCCAAGCAGGTCTTTTCCGATGGCGCGGTAGTTGGGGGTTTCGGCAAAGAGCTGCGCCCAGCGGCGATTGGCCGGGGGGCCCGCATCATGT
The DNA here is from genome assembly GCA_052387475.1 of Anaerolineales bacterium. Classification (GTDB taxonomy): domain Bacteria; phylum Chloroflexota; class Anaerolineae; order Anaerolineales; family UBA6663; genus JANWXR01. The sequence continues at coordinate 5,344 of JBQTJD010000956.1, forward strand.
TCCCACGGTTTGCCCCGGTTCTCCCAATACTCTTCAAACATGGCTGACCTCCCTAGCGCGTGGCGTCCATCCGATTTGCCATCAGGCGACGACCTCAAGGAGCACGCCACGATCGCCCAGTTATGCGCGACGCCGAGCCTCTTATTTTGGCTCACCTCGAATAAACGCAGCACTGAACCGATTTGAAAGACGGCTCCAAGCCGTCAGTCAGCGTTCGCTATGGTCAATGAAGATCCGTGGCGGCTGGCGACATGCAATGTCAACCACTCGCCGTCGGCCGAAGATCAAGAGCAGGTGCAGTTCGAGCTCATATTGAAGAAACGAAATTGGCCCGACTAGGTCATCCATGCATATGCTCGTGGGAATAGTCAGGCCGAGGTTTGGTCGTCAATGACCGCACCGGAGGTCTGCTTCATAACAGAAGCTATGCCTTTGCTCCGGGCGCTCGTCGAGGAGTACATCTCGCTCCGGCCGATGGGTTCCTGATTGGCCGCGACGAGGACAAAATAGGGACTGCCATCTTTTGCGGTGCGCTTGTCGAAAGCCGCGGCATTCGTCGCATTTTTCTGGACCGCAGCGATGCCGTTCATGGCACCGGCCCGCGAGGTATAGGCCTCGCTGGTCAAGATAACTTGCCCGTTGGAGGCTACTAGGTTGAACGAAAAACCGCGTTTGCTTTTCCTGAGAATGAATTTTCCAGCCATGTTGAGACGATCTCCCTTCGAGTGAGTGGACGCGTCGGAAGTATAGTCCCTCAGATGGCTAGCTGCAACTCGCTCCTCACTCGAGGGTGCATTTCACACTGGGGGCAAGTGTCCGACGATCTGCGTCCCTACGGTAGGGACGCAGATCGTCGGCGCTCAAAGCCCACGTCCTCGCGGGCGTTCTGGCAAGGCGATCCGACCGCGAGCGTCGCTACGCTTATGCGGGGGGGAGCGGGCTGCCCCTAAACTGAAATGCGCCCCTCACTCGCTGCGAGATGCAATGAGTCGGGACATTCGCTTGGGTAGAGCGTATGCAAACACAGCCTAACACTATTCCGTTGTCCAGGCGGACCAAGAATAAGATTGCCAACAGGTTTCCAGGACCGTGGGGAACGGCACAATCTACTCCAGGGTAGCAACAACTGCGGCGCAAGAGCGCCTCCACATCAGTCGGCAGGCTGCGCTTCATTTCTGAATAGGCATGCCAAGACATCGGAAGCAGCTCAGGCCCACATCGCTTGGGTTGCACGTCGAAGGCGGGCTGTAACAGCTAAGGACGAGCCTCATCGGTAGGAATCTAGGTCCCTCGGAATGATGCGGCTCCTATGTAGCAACCTTTGAAGCAGACGCCTCGACGAGCTCCGAGGTTAACGCCTCCGCTGTTATCATGTCGGTCTGAGGGTGGGCTTGCTCCTTGTAACGGCTGGGATTCCAAGGCACTTTGCCTGAGTAGCTAACACTTTGCAATCTGCCCATGAAATTGGCACAATCGGTGGTTACCACACCAACCCGAAAGGCCAATCTCATGAGCATCAGTCAAGAATTGTACACCCGCGTGTTTACGA
>JBQTJD010000957.1:0-12254 GCA_052387475.1 Anaerolineales bacterium
ACTTGCTTCAGCGATTGCCCACCCGCGTCCACCGCCGCCATCACCCGTTCCCGTAAGTCTTGGGAGTATGCCATGTCCGTCAGTCTACCTGATCATCGGCCTAACTCAAATCGGAAAACGCTCTAAAACGAAACCGGAGACCATTGGGTCTCCGGTTTTGTGTTAACCCGGTGATCGTGGGTTCGTCGGCGTCCGGCATAAGCCAGGAGGCTCTCAATGAACCACAGTTCACCGGGCTCGCTCACTCTGAAACGAGCCCTGCTCGGCTTTCTTCAAGCCAAGGAGGCTGAAGCACTCAGCCCGCGCACGATCGAAACGTATCGGCATCATCTGGAGTCTTGGGTGGCGCACGGTGGAGATCGTCCGGTCACCGCCGTCACCACTCAAGATCTGCGCGCCTATCTCGCCTACCTGCGCACCGAGTATCAACCGCAACGCATCACCGGCAAAACCCACCCGCTTTCTCCCAAGACGCTGCGCAATGTCTATATCACCTTGGCCAGCTTTTTCCGGTGGCTGGGCAAGGAGTTTGGCATTCCCAGCCCGCTGAAGGCGATCCCAGCGCCGAAGTTCCAAGAAGCCGAGGTTGAGCCATTCACGCAACAGCAAGTCGAGGCTATGCTGAAAGCCGTTGAGTACACGCGCGAAACCAATACACGCGATGGACGGCGCTTCACTACGCGGCGACCCACCGCGATGCGCGACCGGGCCTTGATCCTGGTCCTGTTGGATACGGGCCTGCGGGCTTCTGAACTCTGTGCTTTGAACATTGGCGACATCGACCAGCGCTCGGGCAAGATAGAGGTGAAGCACGGTCAGGCAGGCGGTGCAAAAGGCGGCAAGGGTCGATCTGTATATCTGGGCAAGGTCGCGGGGCGCGCCTTGTGGCGTTATCTGCTGACGCGTGACGATGTGAGGGATCCGACCGCGCCGTTGTTCATTCTCGAGTCGGACCGGCGTATGCGCAAGACGGCTTTGCTGCTTTTGATCAAGCGCCTGGGGCAGAAGGTCGGGATCACCAAGTCCTATCCACATCGTTTTCGTCACACCTTTGCCATCACCTATCTCCGTTCCGGCGGCGACATTTTCACCTTGCAAAAACAACTGGGCCATAGCTCACTCGACATGGTCAAGCACTATGCCCGGATCGCACAGGTCGACGTTGAACAAGCGCACCGCCGGGCAAGCCCGGCCGATAACTGGCGGCTGTAAAGGGACGTGATAGTCCTGGCGACAGTCATCTTCACCAAGGCGCTTGTTTTCAGGGAGCGTGCATTGTCTATGACTCGCAATCCGTGTTTGGTGCTCTCTTGACGGCCGTCAGGTCTAATCCGATTTCACGAGCGGACCATCTCATCTGCCAGAATGTGCAAGGCCTTGGCTTGATCGCCGCGCGATAGGCTGGACAAAACCCGCCGAGGTCACTGTCCGCGCGCATGGGTGTGGCCGCCTGGCCCGTCAACGCAGTGATGCGCTCCTGCACTTCGTCGCCAAGCAGCGGGGCATAGATGCCGTCGGTGATCCGAACATCTGAGTGCATCAGGTTCTGGCTAATGGCTTTATAGTCGGCCATCGTGCGCGCGTGCAGGAGGGCGAAGACGGCATGACCGTGGCGAAACTTGTGCGCAGATTTGTACGGAAGATCGGCTTGCGGATAAAGGACGCGAAGGCGAGCGGACACCGCTCCGTTACGATGAGCGCCGGCAGGATTGGGCGACAGGATCTGCTCCTCCCAGCGGATGAGGATGGGCGTGAACCACATGGCCGTCGCCGGCAGTTGATCGCGGATGACGGCATCCCACTCGGCCACGACCGCCAGCAAGTCAGGGATATTGAGCAGATACGTCGTACGCGACAAGCCGTTCTTGGTGTGCACGCCAAGCGACGGCCATTGTTTGATTTGACGCCTGGTCAGATCAACGGCGTTGATCGGCAATGACCCAAAGGCCCCAGCGCGCATGCCTGACAAGAACAGGAAGGCCGTCATCGCCCGGTCGCGCAACCGGGCGAAGTCGCCGACCTCAGCCGGCAGCCGCGACAACTTAAGGACTTCGTCTGGCGTGACGAAAACATGCTCGCGTTGGAGCTCCGGCAGTCGTGGAGGGCGGAGAGACTCAATCCAAGAGGCGGAGATGGCTTTGAACTCACGCGGGAACTCCAGCTTGACCCAGTGGAAGAAGCGCCGGGCCAACTGAAAGGACTTGCGCAGCGTGCTGTGTGACAGGCCTTCATCTTCACTTCTATTCCGGCCGCGCTTGGCGAGCAGGAACTGCGGGAACGTCGGGCGCAGACCCATGACCTCGCTGAACGCAGTCTCGTCTGCCCAAAAGAGCAGCGGCTTGAGATACGAGGTGTAGCGTTCGAATGTCTCGTGGCTGACCTGGGACACATCGGCGAGGTAGCGCAGGAAGGATTCAAACAACAGGAAGTTGGTGCGGTTAATCACGGGCGCTTCCCCGATTGACGATGCACTCGCAATGCGGGCACCTGGCCGTGCGTAACACATGACGCCCCTTGCGTCGCGCGGTCGGATTGATCAGGGGAACCGCCTGCTGGCAGCGGAAACAATAGGCTTCGTTGGGCTTCATCTTGTGGCGCGGACGGGAGCGACGGGTGGCTTCGATCCAGCCGGCCAGCGCTCGGCCGTCAAACCACAGATGACCACGGGCGTCGCGCTGGAAAGGCAGGCCACGGCGCATCCAATCGTGCAGCTCCCCATCTGTGACACCTAAACTCCGACACAACTCGGCCGGGCGGTATAACATCGGCAACAGGCCGCGGGCGCCCACAACCGTGCGCTGAGAGAAACGCTTTGACGGACGGGTCGGTGATGGCGGTGCATTCCGTGTTGGCGTGGGCATGAGTTCCTGAGTAGGAGGCGCAGTGTCCGGCAAAGTTGGCGGCTGGAACTCGTTATCCATAGTCGGCTCTCTCGTATGCTAGGCCAAGGCACGGTTACATCAGCCCTCACTTTGCCCTCGCTTTTCACTCTTAGCCGTCCTCACACCGAACGATCTCGTTAGTTGAAACCCGCCCGCGGGGAGTCGGCTGTCAGGCCGCTGATAGGGCGGGTATATTGTGCCGTTGATCATCCCCGGCTTACTACTAAAGGCGAGGATAAAGTGAGGAGATCAAGCGTTGGATGTCACACTACCGTCTAGTATTGGATAACCGATGACATGTTGCATCCCGTCAGAACGATTTGGCCATTGAAGATCGTGGGCGCGTATTGTTGGTGTGGTGCTGCGTTGGCAGCATTGACGGCCGGGCTAGGATGAGCATAAATTGGCTAAGGCCAGCACATGGGTATTGACTCCGCTCTCCAGCGTTTCATCGAGTTATTGCCCGCCGTGATCGCGACAGCGGCGGTAGCGTGGCTGATTCTCGCCCTGCTGTCATGGGCAGCCAACACCTTGACAGGGCAAAACAATCGCCGGGTGACGGAGTTTGCAAACATCGTCATGGGCCGGTCGGTATTGCGCCGTGACCGATGGAAGACGCTGGGCAAAATCCTCAACTTGTGCGTCCAGGAGTTGGGGGCCACGAGCGGGGCTATCCTGGTGGCTCCCACCGTTGCAGATAGGTTGGATTTGGTGAGCGCTCCGGAGTCTGCTGGCCTGGCGACGCCGCAGCGAATTCCGTGGCCGGACGCGGATGCTGCCACTCACGCTGATCGTGGCCGCCAATGTGGATCGGGGCCACCCACTCATTGACTACTGGCGTCAGTTCGCTCCAGGCGCACCCGGCCCTCTGCGGGTCACGACCTGGCAGGAGCTTGCACGGTTGAACCGCAGCCGGGGGCGTTTGCGGATTGGCGCTGGTGGAATGAGAGGCTACAGGTCACGACGTTCTGGCCCGGCCTCGTCTTCAGCCGGTTGCCGAGTTGCCGCCCTGACCGGACGACGCCGATCTGGTGGGCCGAACCGGCCCGGGATGTTCAAGCGGCCAACCCGCATCAGCCGCAGCCTTTCGGCCTGAAACGAGGCGCGCGGGTCCGTCGGGTGGTGGCGCTGGCTCTGTCAAACGAAAAGGGATCACCCGCTCACGCCGGCGCGCAGTCTTTCAGCTCGGCGGCCCTCGACTGGCATCGGGCAGTGCGAGATCACCTGCGCACGACGGCGATGGGCCGCCGGTTGCTGGACCGGATCGGTGTGTTCCCCCTCGTCAATGCGACTGATCTGGCTTTCATTCTGGGGCTCGATGCCGGAAACGTGCGCCGCGAAATCAGTCGTCTGCGCCACATGGGATTGATTGCTCATCCGGTGTATGACGAGGCCGGCTATGGCCTAGCCTGGCGCGGGCTGACGCTGCTCGCACTTCAGGCCGGCTATCTACATCGACCCTATGCCGAACTGCGGCGCTGGCCGGTGATGGCGGATGAACGTGGCCCGCGTTACAGCCTCGAGGCCGCTTTGCGGGTGCGCGAACACACGGAAATCGTGATCGAGTTTCTGGTCGGATTGCGGCGCGCTGCGGAGCGCGAGCGCCTCGCGCTCCGGCGCTGGGAGCACATGCAATTGATGGAAGAGTCGCCCTCCGACGGGCGTGAAACGGCTACGGTCCGTGTGCTCCATGATGCCGAGGGCTGCGTGCGCTCATTCGGCACGACCCTCGAGCACTATGCGGACACCCTGTTTTGGCTGGAGGTCGACCGCGGCACCCTGAACGGTCGGGCGCTCCAGGATAAGCTGATTCGCTACTATCGCCTTCGAAGCGATACCCCGGGCGTGCGTGGGCGCCCGGAGCGCTTGCTCATTGTCGTCGAGCGCGACGACGAGGGGCGGCTGCAATCACTATGCCGCCGCCTGCGCACGTTGGACGAGCCTATCACACCCGGCTCGATGTGCGGTTGACGCGCCTCGACCTGCTGGCCGACCACTATGGGCGGCTCGACCCAACGCGTCGCGTGTGGCGCACGCCGTATGTCGGCGACTTTTGCAGCGCATTCCGCCGCTGGGGAGAGAACGATGAGTGATCACCCTGAGCGACCGACGATTCAGGAAATCAAAAATCAACATCCACTTCAGGAGATCGTGCCGCGTTATTGTGAGGTCCGGCTGAGCGGCGATCATCTGGTTGGGCGCTGTCCCTTTCACGACGACCAGTCGCCCAGCTTCGCCGTTTGGCTGCGCACTCAGACCTGGCAGTGCTTCGCGGCCTCATGTGGTGTTGGCGGCGACGTGATCGACTTCGTCGGCTACGCGACCTTTGGCCGCGCCTGGAACAGTCGCGACAAGCCAATGTTCAAAGACGCGCTGGAGTATCTGACGGGTGGGGGCTGCCGCCGCTGCGCCGGACAATCCCATTGGAGTGGCGGCATTCGGAGTCGTGGCGGCCGGTTGAGTTGACCCGGCGCACGCAGATGCTGCTGCATACGGCAGCGAGTCCCTACCACACGACTCTGTTGGCACGCGGACGCGGCCCGAGTTCGCCGTACGCCTATCTGCATGATGAGCGCGGCTTCACGGATGAGACGATTCGCCGAGAGGGGATTGGTTACGCCGAAGGCGGGCTGTTGTTATCTGCTCTTGAAGCCAGTAGCTTTACGAGGCGCGAAGCAGAAGATATTTTCCTGTTGAACCCGGATCATCCCGATGTCGAATGGCAGGCCGGGCGCATCGTGTTCCCCGAACGAGACCGCAACGGGCGTATCCTTCATCTCATCGGGCGGCGGTTTGCAGCTTGGATACGCGAGGAGGCTCCGAAGTATCTGAGCCTCAAAGAGATGACCAAACCACTCTACGGATATGCCCAACTGGATAAGCGGCCTGGCGACAATCCGGTGATACTGGTCGAGAGTCCGCCGGATCGCATCGTGGCTCGGCAGTGGGGTTATGATGCCATCGCCAACATTGGCACCAAAATGAAATTCGACCACGCCGCTAGACTCGCCGAGCTGCGCCGGCCGCTGGCCATCGTTCTGCACAATGACGATGATCCGCGCAAGGGGTGGGCCGCGGCTGAGCAGTGGAAAGAGCTGATCGGGCACGGCACCCTGGTGCCGCTCATGGACGGCGTGAAGGATATCGGCGAACTGGGGCCGTTGCCTGATGGTCAAAGGCTGTTTGCGGAGCGCATACGGCAATTCGGCTTCGAGCGCAAGGTCGTTGCGACAACCGCAAGTCAACGTCGCATCGGACTCAGACCGCCGTAATGGTTGAGAATGCGAGGCCGATTATCTGATCCGCCCTGCTGTCTGACATCGATCAACACTTCGCAATCCAATGCCGAATAGAGAGCTGTCGAGCAGAATGGCGGTCAGGTCGCTCGGCTCACTCGCCTACCTGGGAGTCTGCAAATCGCGCACCATGTCGGCAAAGGCCACCAAACGCACATGTTCGCGCCTGGCTGCCTCGATCACGGCTCGTGTAAAACCTTTGCGCGCGAACAGTGCTGCGTGAGTCGTCCAATCCTTCTTGTGTGGCATGCGTTTGGTCACCCGCGGCAAGCGCTCCAGCAAGGCCCGATACACGGGCATGTCGACCAAACTCTCACCCCATTTCGCTTCGCCGACAAACACCTGCGCCTGGCGCCAGTTCACAGCTACCACATCGGCCTGGTACTCGCTGCCGAACCAGTCGGAACTGACATACTCGGGCCGGAACGGGAGTTGGTTGCGCAATCCCTGCTGGCGCGTCCACTCCCGGCATAACTCTTCGAACGTCTCGGCCACGAAGGGCCGTAGTTGTTGCTCGATGAGGCTCAACACCTCCTTGAAGTCGCGTTCCGCGATCAAGGTTCGATTCGGCTCAATAAAACGATAATAGAAGCGCAAGAAGGGATCGGCCAGAAAATAGCGGGCGTAGCGGGCCTGGGCCTGCCGCTCCGGAGGCACGCTGGCCCGGATCCGTTTTTCGACCAGCCGGAGGTCGAGTAGCGTGTCCAACACGCCTGCGGTTCGATCGCTGGCGAGAACGGCGTTCGTGGCGATGTCCGCCAGGTCATGCAACCCGCGTGCAACGGCCGACAGCACGGCGGCGTAGTCGGGCGACTTGCGCCGCAACACATCCGAGATGAGGACCTCCGACTCATTGCGGTAGGGTGATTCGTCGGACAGGAAGATCGCGGCAATGTTCGTTTTCAGGTCGGCGATATCTTTCCAACGCCGCAGATAGTCGGCCACGCCGCCAAGGATGGCATAGACGGCCAGGCGTTTATCGGGCGGATATCGACGGATGAATGGCGTGATCTGGATAAAGCTGAAAGGCCGTACGAGCAATTTGCCTGTCAGCCGGCCGAACAGCGGCGCATCGCTGCTGAGCAGCCCTTCCATCGCGCTGATGTGCGAACCAGCTAAGATGAGTTTGATGGGGCGGTCCGAGAGCATCCCGTCCCAGGCCGCCATGAGATAGGAGGGTAGGGCCGGGTCGCTCTCCACTGCCCAAGAGAATTCATCCAAAATAACTATGGCCGGGCGCCGACCGGCGAGATTTCCTAACACACGGAACACATCCCGCCAGCTGTCATAGCGTGGCGCCGCTTCGCTATCGCCCGCGCTTGACCAGCGATGGAGTTCACGGACCAAATCTGTGCGAAGATTGTCAGGGGTTTGGTAGCGGGGCGATTGCCAATAAAAATAGGGCAGGCCGGATTGTGCCGCCCACTTGCGGAGCAAGGTGGTCTTGCCCACTCGGCGCCGGCCATAACAGATGACGAAGGCCGCCGCGGAGTCGCGTATGAGTCTCTCCAGAGTGGCGAACTCTTCCTCGCGGTGGTAAAACGGACGCTCAGTTGACCCAGCCCTAGGCCTCCAAGAAAACGCTTGACGGGTGTGGACTGCCTACTGCAACTGACAAAATAACTATTCCCATACTACTACCACGAAAATAATTATACATTAGTCAGAGCGATCGGCAAGCCGATCCGGCGTGCCGCGGATCAAAGCCGTAGGCTTTTGCTTTCGCCGGCAAACAACCCCATCACTATAAGCGTCGTCGAGCAATAGCAGCGTGCGCTGGCGACCGGACAATGGCATGGAGGCGACCCCTGAGTTTGTATGATCAACAGCATTATGCGTTAATCATACAATTATCCTCGGCCCGCCGGTTGTGACCTCGCATGGTCAACAGGTGCGGGAAGTGGCCTCTCCTGTATCGCCGTTATCAATGGTGTTTCTCCTCAGACCTCTCACTGCTTCATAGTTTTCAACGCACAAGCGGTGGTTAAATGAAAAAGGGACATTCTCATCCGGCAGAACCGCTTCACTTCACAAACCGGCAATTTCTGCAACATTGCCTCCAACCCACTTGAGAATGTGGCCATTGACTGTGTCGGAAAGCCAATGCGCTCGGCGTCGGGGCGCCGCGAGGGGAACGTGGCCGGTTGGAACACAACCGGCCACGCAAATAATTTCATCGGCGCTCCGGTGGCAAACACCTGACTCCGGATAGTCACTGTGCTACGGAGTCGCCAACCTTCGGAACGGATCTGCGCCACGGCGACGCAGCTGGCGCCATGTTGCTCGCAAGGTGTTTGGGGTGGAGGTGCTGCCAGTGGCGAGTCGCCGCGCCAGGTCATGTTCAGCCGGCCTGCGAGCAAACCAGGCCGCCCAGGCACGCAGCACGCCGCGCACTGTGCTGAGGTCGCGCGGGTCCATCAGCTCCGCACCAGAGCGGAACAGACACATGACTCGGGCGAGCTGGGGAAAACGATGGCAATAGTGCTTCCAGTCAGCGATGAGTGCGCGCCTGCGCGGCTGATAATGAACCTTCAACCCGTGAGCGCGGATCAAGCGGGCAACGGCACCTATGCGTGCCAAGGTGGCGAAACGGTATTCGCAGCGCGAGTCCGGCCAGTGCATCATTCTGCCAATCGCCGACCAGGGCAAGCCCACGGCCCGTGCGAGGATTAGGAACACATCACCGGCCTCGGTGTATTGCACCGAGCGCGCCGCGCCCTTGCCTTTGAAGAAGACGAGGTCTGAGCGCGTGATCTCACTGCACAGGAAGCGCCAGTTCTTCCACTTCACCCCGCACAACCGGCCAGTGCGAACGGCCTTATTGATCGCGCCGACTGTCGTTCCTCGCGACTTCGCCGCTTGCCCTGCGGTCAACCACTCATCGTTCCAGCGTTGACACGCCAACTGCACAAGCCGTTGCGCCCTGGCCCAGAAGACGTGATCGTAGCAGCGCTTGGTACGACGCGGCCCATGGTTCACGCGCTCCGGGCGAAAGAAGATCCAATGCTCCGGGTTCGCCATCCAGCGCAAGACAGTCACGCGCCGCGCAACACGTATTGTCCGTCTGGTGGGCAGACGCCAACCCGAGAGGTGGCCTTCGTCAATCAGCCGGTCAATGAGCTTGGGGTTGACGCCCAGACCTTCAGCGATCTGCTCAGCGGTCAAGATGTCTGGATTCCGGCTCGGGGCCGGCAACCGCAAGTTACGCTTCCAGCGCAAGTGCACGGCAGTCTCAGTCCGTCCAATAGTGGCGGCGATCTCCGCTTCGGACTTGCGACCCAGGTTCTCGCGCAAGTACTCGTCCTCCTCAGGCGTCCAGGCAGGTGATTTGCCGGCGTGCTTTGGTCGGCTGGCACGCCGCACCGTCGTCGCACGATTGTTACCCAGCCGCGCCCCGACCCAATGGCGACTCCGCCCATGTTTTACCAGTGTCTCCATCAAGACCTGCTCGGCTATGGCGTCACGAGCAGTCATGGGCCACCTCGCGTTGCGTGCTTTCGATAAGCCGCTTGAGCAGCTCCACGCTTGGGCAACCACTGCAGACCGACCGCAGCTTGGGCAATGGGCAGTTGGTGCATGTCTGATTAGCAGCGCGCGTGAGCAGACTCCAGGCCGGCTCCGGGACACAGCGCTTCAGGTCGGTCTCATAAAGATCACAGGACTGGCATACACTTTGCGCAGCCGTGCGGATGTCCGCCCAAGGCAGACCGGTCGCGCTGCCTACGGGTTGGCCGCACGCCTCGGTGGCCAGCGTGAGGGCTGGCGTGGCAAGTCGTTCATCCTGTACTGGTTCACTCGCAGGGGTTGTTAGGGACGCACGCTTGGCGACAGAGTTCGTTGACGCCCTCGAACGACTCCGGCGTTCCTTAATCCGGCTGCAAAAGTCCTCGATCATCTTGATCGTAGCGCTGGTGCCGGCCAGCATCAGCGCGCATTTTGCGCGCCGCTTCCCAGCCGGGAGAGTCAGCAAGGCTCTTGCGACCTCAGAGCTTTCGGGCAGCCGCCCTTCCAGTACAAGCGTCTGAATCTCTTCTTCCAGTTGCAGCCAGACCAGGCAGTTGTCGATGTGGGCGCGGGTGAGGCCGGTCCGGCGCGTGATATCGGCGACGGTTAAGCCGTGCTCATGCATCAACCGCTAGTAGTGACGAGCCTCTGAGATGGATCCCCTTTGCGCCGCACCTTGTTGGCGGTGACCATATTCAGCCGTTGCTGAAGTCTGTTAGCGCCCGCCTTCGAGGATCTCCACGTGGATAAGTGTAATGCATCCGAGGAGTGAAAGCGGAATTTTGCGCCGCGTGCGGAGACCCGCGCATCTGTAGACGTGACCGTGCTTACACTCGACCGCCGGCAACCCAGCATCACCCCTGCACCAAACCTGACCACAATAATCACTATATCGAATCACAAAACATCAGTTCTTGTTGACTTTGTGACGTTTTGTGACTACTATGTAATCGAATCAGACACCTTAGCTTCCATGGTTGCAGAAACTCCCCTCTCGGCCATCGAACGCCAGTTGAAAATCCTCGGCTGGGTTGAACAGCGCCAGCGCGTCACTATTCCCCAACTCATTGAGCAATTTGCCATCAGTCCCGCGACGGCGCGCCGCGATCTCGACGCGCTCGCCGAACAGGGGAAGGTGCAACGGGTGCATGGAGGCGCGCTCGCGCTGCGGCACGCGCCTCCGGAAGCGCCCGTGCTGCAGCGCATGGCCGAACAAGCGGATGAAAAAACTCGCATCGCCCGCGCGGCCGCCGAACTCATCCGTGAGGGCGAAACGGTTTTCATCAGCAGCGGCACCACTGCGCTCGAGGTGACCCGACAGTTGAGCGCGCGCCGCAATCTCACCGTCATCACCAATTCGTTGCTCGCCATTAACGCTCTAGCCAATGCCCCCGACATCACCCTGATTGTGCTGGGCGGCCTGCTGCGGCGCAGCGAGATGTCGTACATCGGTCACATCACCGAACAGGCACTCGCTGAAGTTCGGGCCGACAAAGTTATCTTTGGCATTCGCGCCATTGACATCGAACACGGTCTGACGAACGACTACTTGCAGGAGACGGTGACTGACCGTGCGATATTGAAAATTGGCCGTGAAGTGATTACGGTGGCCGACAGCACCAAACTGGGCCGCGTCTCCACCGCCTTCGTCGCACCACTTACCGCCATGCACACGCTCATCACCGACAGCCAGGCGCCGCCCGAGTTTGTCGAAACGGTCAAAACCATGGGCATCCGCGTAATCACTGCCTGACCGATGTTGCTCTCCGCCTTTCGCCCCACCGCCCGGCTCGTCTCCAAGACCACGTTGGTGGGCAAACCGCGCTTCCCTGTGTTTGATGTGCACAACCATCTGGCTGAGCCTTTCGGCGGCGGTTGGGACCAACGTCCGGTGTGTGAATTGCTCGATTTGTTGGATGAGGTGGATGTCCGTGTCTACGTTGATCTTGACGGCGGTTGGGGGGAGGCCGTGCTGCACCGCCACCTCGATCACTTTAAAAACGCGGCTCCAGAACGCTTCCGCATTTTCGGGGGCGTGGATTGGAGCCAGTGGCCGGAGCATGGCGACCGCTTCGGGGAATGGGCCGCGGCGCAATTGCGCCGGCAGGTGGAGTGGGGGGCAGAGGGTCTCAAAATCTGGAAGCCGTTTGGATTGCAGGTGAAAGATCAACAGGGCGCAGTGGCAGCAGTAGACGATGTGCGGCTCGACCCGCTATGGGCAATGGCTGGCGAATTGAAATTGCCGGTGCTGATTCACGTGGCCGATCCGGTTGCGTTCTTCGACCCGATTGACGAGCACAACGAACGCTGGGAAGAACTGGGCGCGCACCCCGACTGGCACTTTCCCTCACCTCCCTTCCCGTCATTCCTCTCAATCCTGAACGGCCTGGCCACCCTCGTTGCCCGCCATCCACACACCCGCTTCATCGGCGCGCACGTGGGTTGCTACGCCGAGAACCTGAAATGGGTGGGCGATCTGCTCGACCGCTGCCCGAACTTTTTCATTGATATCAGCGCACGGATTGGAGAATTGGGCCGTCAGCCCTACACGGCCCGGCGCTTCTTCCTCCAG
>JBQTJD010000958.1:0-15881 GCA_052387475.1 Anaerolineales bacterium
AGGATGCGGTTGCGTCGGAGGCGGGTGGGCTGGCCGAACGATTCAAGCGATAGTCGCGTGGCCAAACGACGATAGTGATGGTGGATTTGGAAGAACGTAAACACCAGCGCCGGAATCAGAAACACGACGATCCACGCGCCGGCGGCGAATTTGGTTACCGCGAAAATGATCATGACGACAAAACACGCCACCGCGCCAAAACCGTTGATGCCGAGCTTGAGTTTCCAGTTCGGTTCATGGTGCAGCGTGGAGCCTAATTGCTGCACCGCCTCGCCGGGCTTCAGATGACCGCACCGCCACCAGCGCACCGCCATGCCGACCTGTGACAGCGTAAACGACAGAAACACACCAACGGCATACAGCGGAATAAGCGCCGTGGTCGTCGCCTGAAACAACACGATCAACAACGCCGCTACCACCGCCAGCACGAAGATGCCATACGAAAACACCAGCCGGCTGCCGCGATAGGTGAGCTGTTTCGGAAGGAAACCATCGCCGGCTTGCAACGCCGCCAATCGAGGGAAATCCGCGTAGGCGGTGTTAGCCGCCATCACCAGGATCAACGTCGTGCCGCCGAGCAGGGCCAGATACATTGGGCTGCCCGGGCCGTACACCACTCCGCCGATCTGCGAGAAGATGGTTTGAGCGTGTGACGGCACGGCGTGCGCGGCTTGCGACAGAAACGTGATACTGAGAAAGCTCAGCGACAGAATCACGGACATCCAGATCAGCGTAATGCCGGCGTTGCGGCTACTAGGTTTTTTGAAAGCCGTGATGCCGTTGCTGATGGCCTCCACCCCGGTGAGCGCCGTACATCCGCTCGAAAACGCCCTAAGGATTAGAAACACGCTCAGCCCCTGCGCCGCCTCGTGAAGCGGCTCCACGCCGGTGACTACCCCGAGTGTGCCGGTGAAGTAGCGATAGTAGCCGACCCCAATCGTCAGCAGCGTCATCCCTAAAAAGAAATAGGTCGGGATGGAAAACGCCAGGCCCGATTCCTTCACCCCACGCAGATTGATGATGGTCATGATTACAATGAAGGCCAACGCAATCTGCACGCGATAGGGATACAGGTCGGGAAAGGCGGAAGTGATTTGCGCCACGCCCGCCGAGATGGACACGGCCACCGTGAGGATGTAATCGGTCAACAGCGCAGCGCCGGCAGTCTGCGCCGGCCCCTCCCCCAGATTGTCGCGAGCCACGATGTAAGCGCCGCCGCCATTCGGGTAAGCGTGGATCGTTTGCTCGTACGAAATGGTGACGATGGCGAGCAGAATGACGATGGCGATGGCGATGGGCAACGAGAACGTGAACGCCGCCGCGCCCACTGCCGCCAGCACAATCAAAATTTCATCGGTGGCGTAAGCGGTGGAGGAGAGGGCATCGGACGCGAACACTGCCAGCCCGACTTTTTTGCTGATGGTTTGGTGCGGCGCATCGGAGGTGGGCAGCGGCTTACCGATGAGCCAACTGCGCCAGGTGCGCGGGGGCTGTTGCGCCGTGGATGTTTCGACGATGAATGAACTCACATGACCTCCAGAGACATGACGCGGAATGTGCCCGTGTCACATCCGCGCCAGTCTAGGCCGGCGGAGGTCAATACGCGGTCAAGAAACACCGCTGCGACATCAAAAAAACATCAAGGGGGAATTGGCATAAAGAGGCAGTCGGCTTCGCCAGGAGAAATAGTTTCATACTCATCTTACGCAGTCTTCCCGGTCTGTCATTCCGAGTCGCGCTTTTACGGCGAGGAATCTCTACCTCAAGCCGGAGATTCCTCGCCTCGCTCGGAATGACATCCATCCGTTGCGTAAGGTGAGTTTCTTAAACACAAAGGACGCAAAGTCTCTTTTGCGTCCTTGCGTCTTCGCGCCTTTGCGTTAAAGTTTTTGAATCAATCCACCACGAGTCGGTAGCCCACGCCGGCGGACGGAACCATCCGCAAGAGAGAAACGCTACGCGTTTCTCTAGCGTGGGTTCACAATCATTTCAATCCACCACCAGCCGATAACCCACGCCGCGCACGTTGAGGATGTGGCGCGGGTTGCTCGGGTCCGGCTCGAGCGAGTCGCGCAATTCGTGGATGTGCCACTTCGCCAGTTCCTGTGCCTCGCGCCGGTCGGTTTGATAACCCTGCGCCTCGGTGACCAGCGATTGATAATCCACCACATCCGGCGCATGGCGGGTGAGCACCACCAGGTAATCAAAAGCCGCCGGCGGCAATTGCAACTCGCGCTCGGAAAAAATCGCGCGCCGGGCCTGCAGATCGACACTCAACACCCCGCGCTTCAGGAAGCGATCACTCGAAGCAACTGCCGGTGAGGCCGAGGGGGTAAGGGATTCTTCCAACCGGCGCAGTTCCTCCTGCAGGCTCACCACCTGGCTCTGCAACTCACGGCGGCGGCGCTCGGTGGATTGTTTTTTGAGGATGCTTTCGGTGCGCGAGATGAGCAGCTCCGGGTTGATGGGCTTGAGCAGGTAATCGGTTGCGCCCAGCCGCATCGCTTCCACCGCCGTTTCCAGCGAGGCGTAGGCCGTGAAGAGCACGACAGCCAGTTGCGGATAGAGCTTATGCACCTCCCGTAACACCTGCAGGCCGTCCATCTCGGGCAGGTGGATGTCGAGGTAAATCAAATCGTAAGTCGAAGCCGATAGGCGTTGCAGGCCTTCCGGGCCGGTGCCGGCCGCCGTCACCTCACACCCGGCCTGCCGCAGGATGCGCGTAAGCGTTTGCCGCAGGCTCGCTTCATCTTCAATGACAAGGACACGTCCAGAAAGAGTTGCCATGCCGTAGCTCCTGTGCAGGAAAAGTGCCAATAATCCCTAATCCCCAATCCCGGCAGTATCAGGGATTAGGGGTTAGGATTACGTCGGTCGTAAATTCAAGCGCCCGTTGCCGGCGGGTATATCGGGCTGGGTCAACGGCAACCACACGCGGAAGGTCGTGCCTTTGCCCAACTCGCTCTGCGGTTCCACCCGGCCTTGATGGCGCGTGATGATCTCGTGGGTGATAAACAGCCCCAACCCCGTGCCGCCTTCCTTGGTGGTGAAGAACGGTTGAAAAATCTCTTGCAGGTCTTCGGGCGCAATGCCTCCGCCCGTATCGCTGATAACGACCAACACCTCGCCGGTATGCGGCTGTGATTGCGTCTGCAGGTGCAGACTGCCGCCGGTGGGCATGGCCTCGACCGCGTTGAGGCACAGATTGAGCAGCACCTGTTTGATGTGGTCGCGGATGGCGGGGATGGCGGGCAGGCGCACGTCCGGCTCAAAGGCGAAACTGACATGATTGTGCTTGAGATGCGTGGCAATGAGCCGTTGCACTTCGTCGATCAGCGCGTTGAGCGAGACCGGTTGGAACTGCTCGGCCGAGGTGGGCCGGTACGTGTCGCGCAGGCGGCCGATCAACTCCGCCATGCGGTCGGCTTCGGAGAGCGCAATCTGCAAGTCCTCGCGCGCCTGCGGCGGCAGCGTGCTTTCCTGGCTGACGAGGTAGAGCGAGTTTTGAATCGCTTGCAATGGGTTGTTTAACTCGTGCGCGACCGAGGCCACCAGTTGTCCCATCGCCGCCACTTTTTCGTTTTGCACCAGCCGCGCGCGCATCGTTTTTTCGTGGCGCAACGCCTTCTCGAGGTCGGCGTATAGGCGCGCGTTTTGAATCGCCAGCGAGGCCTGGCTGGTGAAGGCAGCCAAATTGTATTGATGCTCGGTTTTGTAGTAGCCCGGCTCAAGTTTTTCGAGCGAGAAGAAGGCCACCGTGCCCTCGCCCTGCACGATGATGGGCGCGCCGATCCATGAGCGCCCCTGCGCGAATTGCGGCCAGGGCTTCCAGGCCACATCGGCGTGGGTATCGCCCTCGCGCGCGGGCTGCCCGATCATGACCATGTGGCGCAGGTGAGGGGTGTGGGCAATTTCGAGGCTGAGCGCATTGACGGTGCGGACGGCCTCAGGGCCTAACTTCTCGTAACCGCGCGTTCGCGCTGTGCGCGCGTTGCCCGTCGGCTTATCCACCCATAACAGCGCCCCGGCATCGTAGGGCACCAATCGGCCCACCTGCTCGAGCAGCCGATCCATCAGCCGCTCCATATCCACCAGCGTGGCGCTGAGGGTGGCCGCCGTCTCGGCCAAAGTTTCCGCGTCTTTGCGCGCCGTGCTTTCCACTTCCAACAGACGCGCATTCTCAATGGCCAGCGCCGCCTGCACGCCGAGGGTTTTGAGCAACATTTCATCATCATTCGAGAATGCATACGTGTCTGTGCTCTGCACGCTGATGGTGCCGAAGCGCCGCTCACCGCGTTGCACCGGGGCGACCAGCAACGACCGCATTTGCGAGAGCGTGCCTTGCGACAGATAGCGCGGGTCAGTGCGGGTATCGCCGACATTGATCGGCAAGCCCTCGGCCAGCACGCGCCCAGCGACGCCCTCACCCGGGCGCATCGACAGCTCGGTGCGGTTCATCTCGCTTTCGCTGGCGACGGCGGCTGACCGTAGAATCTGCGCGTTTTCGTCGAGCAAGTGGATGATGGCGCGCTCCACGCGGGGGATGATTTGCCGGGCCGCGTCCACGATCAATTGCAGAATGGTGTCGAGATCGTGCGTCTCGTTGAGGGCCTGGCTGATGATGCTCAGCGCCTCGCTCTCCTGCAGGCGCCGTTGCAACCGCGCGTGTTGCCGCGCGTTCCCAATGGCGATGGCGGCCCAACTCGCCACGGCTTCGAGCAGGTGCAAATCTTCCTGCGCGAAGCGATGTGAGGCTTCGTGCACGGCTTCGATGACGCCGATGACCTGCCCCTGCAATTTGAGCGGCGCGGCCAGCATAGCACCCGCGTCGTACACGGTGAACTGTTCCAGCGGGCGGTAGATCTTCACCTGTTCGGCCACATCATCCACCCGCACGGCCGCGCCGGATTGCATCACCTCGCCAGCCACGCCGCCCGTCGCCGGCATGCGGCGTCCCACCAGGCTCACCGTTCCCGCGCCACCCACCGCCTCCAGCACCAGTTGTTTCCCCTCCAATAGCAACACCGCCACCCCATCCGCATTCAGCAAATAGGAGACTTCATTCAAGACGCTGTTGAGGACGATGGTTTGATCGAGGCTGCTGGCCACCGTCTGCCCGAGCTGGCTGAGGGTGACCAGCTGGCGCGCGCTTTTTTCGAGTTGCGCCTGCGTCTGCTTGCGGGCGGTGATGTCCTCGATGAGGCCCTCATATCCGATGAGGACTCCCTGCGCGTCGCGCCGCGCATACACGTGCGTCTCCACTTCCAAACGCGACCCATCACGCCGCAGCAGTTGCGCTGCGAAGCCACGCACCATGCCCTGTTCGCCGAGCAGGCGCGAAAACTCCTCGCGCTGTTCGAGCAAACCAAAGAATTGCCGGCTGTAATCGGTGACGGCCTCAATGAAGATCTCGGGCGACTCGTAGCCGCACATGCGGGCCAGCGCCGTGTTGGCCGATAGCAGGCGGCCTTCGGGTGTGGATTGAAAGCGACCCCAGCCTACGCGCTCGAACAGGGCGCGGTATTGGCCGTCGTCTTCGGCGGAGAGTGGCAGGCTAAGCGGAACGTCCATTACAAGTTACTGGGTGTTGACCGGTTCGCGCGAACCTACTGGTTCACCGCGGACATAGCAGATGATGCCGTCAATCACGCCCTGCGCCACGCGGAAGGGTTCCTGCGTGAGGATGGGGCGGTCGAGGTTGAGGAAGCCAGTCTCGATAATGGCCGCGGGCGTCTCGGAAGCGATTTCGGAGAAGCTGTGATACTGCGTCATGTCGCGCGTGACGCTGCCAGCATGGAACCTCAGACTGGTCGCCTTTGCATACCGATCGGTGAGGCAAGCGGTCAGTTGAGTCGATTGCGCCCGGGCCTGATTCTCCAGCGCGCCAGCTACTTTGTAGCCGGTGGCCAACTCATTGATGTACTCGCACGAATCATTGTGAATGGAGACCAGCGCCAGCGCGCGATAATTTTCGAGGCGCGGATCGAACTCGTCCAGCAAATCCACTTGAAAGCCATTCGCTTCAAGTCCAGCCTTGATGCGCGTGGCGATGTCGTGGTTGATGCCGGCTTCGGTCAGCCCATCGGGGCATACCGCGCCGGGGTCGTTCTGCGGGCCGTTGTGTCCGGCCACGAGGCCGATGCGGAGCGACTCGATCCCAGCGGTCGGCGTGGCAGGCGGTTGGGTGACCGTGACCGGCACCGCGGTGATATTGGATTCGGGTTGGCGCACATTCAGCACCCCGGCCAATTGCTCAGCCAACGACGGCCCCGTGCCGCTATCCGGCGTCCATACGGTGAACACCGTCGCCATCCCCATCCCGACAACCATCACCATCACTATTTGCCGGACGGCCTGGCCCAGAATCGAAATGAACGACATGGGCGGAAATATACTACAGTTGTGCGCCGGAGGGGGTTGAGCAAGGAGGCCAACGGTATAATCCCGCGCGATGGACGCCTTGCTCTCTGGTGCGCGCAGCCTGCTCGGTTTGGAACTGACCCCGGCGCAGGTCGGCGCATTTCAACTCTACGCCGACGAATTGCGCGCGTGGAATGAAAAGTTCAACCTCACGGCCATCACCGACCCGTACGCCATTCAAATCAAACATTTCCTCGATTCGCTCACGGTGCTAAAAGTGATTACCGGCGGTCAGCCGCTCAGAGTCATCGATGTGGGCACCGGCGCCGGTTTCCCCGGTCTGCCGCTAAAGATCGTGTGTCCCGCGATTCACCTGACGCTTGTGGACGCGACGGGCAAGAAGGCCAGCTTTTGCGAGCATGTGGCGCGGCGGCTCAAGTTGAGCGACGTCACCGTAGTACACGCGCGCGCCGAAGAGGTCGGGCAGCAACGCGAACACCGAGAGCGTTACGATTGGGCAGTGGCGCGCGCCGTGGCAGAAATGCCAACACTGGCCGAATACTTGCTGCCACTGGTGAAGCGCGGCGGGCATGTGCTGGCGCAGAAGGGCAAGGATGCGCCGGCTGAGGCGTTCGGCGCGGCGAGGGCGATTCAAAAGCTCGGCGGCGAGCTGGAACAAATCGTGCCGGTGGAACTACCCGGCGTGGCCGAGGAACGTTATCTCATTGTGTTGAGAAAAGTGGCCGCCACACACAGCCGCTTCCCGCGCCGCCCCGGCGTGCCGGGCAAGACGCCCTTAACCTGACCGCGCCTCGGCGCGAGACGATACCAGACTGCGCGCAATTTTGCGTGGCGAACTCAACACACAAAGCAAAATCGCGCTCACGCTTTTCCGCTGATTGAAATCGGCGGCTAACGGCGAACTCCGTTCGCAGGTAAACTCGTTGAAGCGGGTTGCGCCGTGCGCTACAGAGTATCGGCTGTTGCCGCAAATCCAAATCTACAATCGAAAATCTGAAATTAAAGGGAGTGGCCAGTGAGGGCTTGCTGAGGATTGTGCTTGCCGCTCACTGGCCGGGGAGACTTCACTGCACTGACTATAGGGGATTCCGTTTCCGCTGACGGTAAGCTTTGGGTGGGGACGGTAAGCGACTCTGCCAACCAAGTTAAGATGATTTTATGCTTGTTTTACCGACAGAAGTTGACGCCCGGTACTGCAGTCATGTTCGTTAAGCGGCCTAAGCGGAGGTCATTCAGTAGCACAGTGGTTGCGCTATACTTGCGTGCGATGCACCGCCCACTTCGCTCTCTGCTCTATAGCTTCAGCCTTATTGGAGTGCTAATTGGTGGCTCGCCAGTCGGCGCGGCCCCCACTTTTGTAGGCGGGCCGGTAACTCCCAGCGTGACGCTCCTTGAAGATGGCGTGCAATTCGAATGGCAGGCGCCACTGCCGACATTGTTCCTAACCACTGAAGGCGCGGCGCAACCGACACTCGCCGGCTTTGAGACTCTCAACACGCCGAATCTACCGCGCGTGCCTTTCGCCTCGGTGTTGGTGGCGTTGCCGCCTGATGCCAAACCCGACATCACTGTTGACTTTCAAAACGACGACACATTGCCATTGCCCGCGTCGCTGGCCCGCGCGCCGCAACCGGCTGGCGTGCAGCGCGATGCGCGCGGCGATGTGCTCGGCGGGGCATATGCGGCGGCGCTGGCCGAGCCATTTGCGCCGAATGTGGTTGAACTTGAGGAAGCCGGCGTCGCGCGCGGCGTGCGGCTGGCGCGCGTGATGTTTTATCCGGCGCGGCCCGAGGGTGAGAGTCTGCGGGTGACAACGCGGGTGCGCGCGACAATCCGTTTCAATGGAACGGCAACGTTCACTCAATCCACATCTGACTCTCTTATTGATACGATTGCGGCAGCAGTAATAAATCCCACGCAGGTGCAAGCCGCTGCCGCCGCAGGTGGCGCGTGGGGAGGTAGCTCGCCGCAGAACACTGGTCCCCGCGCGCTTATCGAAGTCTCACAGGTTGGCCTCACCGTTATCACTTACGAAGCGTTGAGCGCAGCGGGCTTTGCACTCGCGGGCATCAATCCAGTCAACGTTCATCTCGCCCGTGCCGGAGTGGAAGTGGCATTGGAATGGGAGGGCGATGCCGATGCGAGCTTTGAGCCGGGCGAACGCTTTATCTTTTTCGCCAGCCCACGCTTCAACCGCTATTCAACGGTGGATGTGTATGCGCTCACTGCGGATGGCGCGTTGGGGCTGCGAATGAGCACTCAGCCCGCAAGCCCGAATGGATTGACGGCGGGTAATGCGTGGATGGAGCAGAGCTTCGAGAGCAACGCGTTGTACATGCCGGAGTGTTATTGCGCGCCACTACCGGCCGGACGCGACGGTGACCGCTGGGCGTGGGATGTGTTGCGCCAGCCGGATCGCACGGCCTTGAATTTTCCGTTTGCGTTACCGGCGGTCAACACCACGCAGCCGGCCACGCTCACCGTGTGGTACATTGGCTACACCGATGCGGCCCAAGCGCCCGATCATCGCGTGAGTACGTGGCTAAACAACACCGCACTCGGCACTAGCGAATGGAACGGCAAGCAAGCCATCACGCATACGGTCAATGTTCCGGCTGGCCTGTTGCTGAACGGCAATAATTCCATGCGGCTCACGTTGCCTGGGATTCCGAATTTGCTGGTGGAGGGTACGTGGCTCGATGCGTTCTCCATCCGCTATGCGCGGGGCAGCGCGGCCAGCGGCAACAGCGCCCTCTTCACTGGTGAGGCCAGCCAACACGCGTACACGGTCAACCTCGCATACAGCACCGGCCTGCGCGCATACGATGTTACAGATACGGCTGCCCCGTTGCGGCTGACGAATTTGAATGGCAACAGCGTGGGTGACCCGCCCGCGAGTTTGCCGCGCCGCTATGCGCTGACCAATGCGGATGGCTTGTTGGCGCCGGTGCGCGTGCGCCTAGCAACAACGCCCCAAACGGTGAGCGGGGCGCGTTACCTCATCATTACGCATCCCGACTTCGTCGCCGCGTTAGGCCCGTTGGTG
Organism: Anaerolineales bacterium; assembly: GCA_052387475.1. GTDB lineage: Bacteria > Chloroflexota > Anaerolineae > Anaerolineales > UBA6663 > JANWXR01. The sequence goes on from JBQTJD010000958.1 coordinate 9,428, forward strand.
TCGCTGCGGCAAGCGCAAGGCCTGAGCGTCGTCGTCGAAAACGTGCAGGCGATTTACGACGCGGGTGATGGCCGCGCCACGCCTGACGCCATTCGCGCGTACATTGCCAGCGCGTATGCGGCGTGGAACCCGCGGCCTGAGTATGTGCTGCTGGTCGGCGATGGCACAGTGGACCCCAAACGCTATCGCGCCGATTCGTTCGGCACTTTCATTCCGCCGTATCTCGAAGTCGTAGACCCGTGGATGGGCGAGACGGCGGCCGACAATCGCTATGTGACGGTGGATGGCAACGACGCCCTGTCCGATCTGCTCATCGGGCGGCTGCCGGTTAACGCGGCAGCGGAAATCGTTGCCGTGGTCAACAAAATCGTCCAGTACGAAACTGCGCCGCCCGTCGGCGCATGGAACGCGCGGGTCACCTTCATCTCCGATGACGCCGACGCGGCGGGCAACTTCCCCCAAAAATCGCTGGCGTTGGCTGGCACGCACATTGCTGCCCCGTTCTACGCGCCGCAGATCGCGTTGGCCGTGCCATTGACCCCGACGGTGCAAGCGGTGCGTGGCGAATGGAACGGCGGCGCCGGGGCGCTGGTGTACAATGGGCACAGTTCCATCCATCAATGGACGGCTGAAAGAATTTTTCACCTAGATGATGTAGCCGGGCTGACCAACGGTGGCCGGCTGCCCATCGTGCTGCAGATGACGTGCTTCACCGGTTCCTTTCACCTTTCCAGCCTTACCGGGTTGGATGAAGCCTTGCTGCGACAAGCAAGCGGCGGCGCGGCGGCGGTGTGGGGGCCGACCGGCCTCGGAGTGGCTACCGGGCACGATGCGCTGGCGAGCGGATATCTGGGCCGCGTGTATGGCAATGGCCAGCCCGAAATCGGCGCGGCCACGCTGGCTGGCAAATTGGCGCTCGCCACCGCCAACCTCGCGCCCGATTTGATTGATACGTTTACGCTCTTCGGTGACCCGGCCATGCGCACCGCGCTCACGATTGATCCCGGGTTCCCGCTTTATTTGCCGATCGTTCGACGCTGAGGGAGGTCCCATGCGTGCATCTCGACTCGCACTTGGACTCATGACCGTTATTGTGCTCGGCGCGCTGCTGTTGTCTTCCGCAGCGCCCGCCGTGCTGGCGGCGGTGACCAACACCCCATCACCCACACCGGTGACGCCGACACCCACCGGCCCCACGCCGACTCCAGGCCCGGGCAGCACACCGAGCACACCGCCGCCGCCGCCATCAGGCGCCATCGCCCTCATCATCGCCAAGACCGGCAACGCCCTGGTGGCAAACGTCGGATCGCTGGTGGAATTCACCATCACCGTGACCAACCCCAGCACTGAAGACGTGCAGAACGTGGCGGCGTATGATCCGCTGCCGCCGGAACTCGGCTTCGTCAGCGCCAGTTGCACGCAGGGCGATGCCTGGTTTGATGGCGGGCCACGCGTGGTCAATTTCAACCTGCTCACCATTGTTGCCGGACAGGCCGTCACCTGCACTCTGGTGACGCGGGTCAACGACAACGCCCAGCCGCCTAATCCCATCGTCAACAATGCCACGCTCCTCAGCAACGGCACGATCATTCGCACGACGAGCAATGTCGTCATCCAAACCGTGCCGGGCACGCTGCCGCAAACCGGCTTCGCGCCCCTAAGCGAAGCGGCGCCGACGATCCTCATCGCGGCGCTGGCGCTGTTGTTGCCCCTCGCCGCGTGGTGGCTGTTGCGGCGCTTCGCCTCCCGGTAGCTTCCATGTCAAACCCTGAGGGTGTGCAAACCTTTGGTTTGCCTGAAGCCCTCAGGGTTTCCCAAAAGTGAACGTCAACTGGCTCATTGTGCTGGGGGCATTCGGCTGTGGATTAGCTTTCTCGTTAAGTATGGCCGCCCAGCAAGTGCGCGCCAGCCATCCGTTGGTATGGTTGTTCCGGGGCGTCGCGGTCGTGCTGTTCCTTGGAGTGCTGGCCGGCTTGATCCTTAACTGGCCGCAGGTCGTAGCGGATGTCAGCCGGCAATTATCTGTGGGCGGCGGGGCGAACTCTTTCACGACGACACCGTCGCCACCTATCGCTTCCGCCACTCACGCCGCGTCACCGGAGCCGGCCGCAACGCCCGCCCCGCCGCGCCTCCTCATCCCCGCTTTCAATGTGGATGAACCCGTCATCCCCAACCCCATCCGCGACAAACAATGGGATATCTCCGGCCTCGACAAGCAAGTGGGCTGGCTCACCTCCACGGGCGCGCGGCCCGGCGATGATTTCGCGATGGTCCTCATCGGCCACATCACCGTACGCGATTACACGCGCGGCGCCTTTGCAGATTTGGAGGCGGCGCGCGCCGGCCTGCAGGTGTTGTATCAAGCGGAGGGCGTCGAGTATGTGTACGAAGTGACGCAGCGCGGGCGCGTCGCCCCGGATGATGTGACCGGGCTGTACGTCCCCAATGGCAACGTGTTGTTGTTGATGACGTGCACCGATTGGGATGGCGCGAACAAGACGTATGCCAACCGGTTGCTGGTGCGCGCGGAGTTGAAAGAGCAACGGGCTGTCCCCTGACGAAAAGCGCCGCCCATTCATTGGATACGTTGTCCCTTCCCTGCTCCGGCGACTCTTCGTACAATCGGCCCATTCTTTTTCCGGAGACCCATATATCTCATGAGCACCCAATTGCGTGACTTTCTCGAAATCCCCTACGACCAGCTCGAAGAACTCAATCTACAAATCAAAGCCGAACGGCAGGCGCGTACCCCGGCCGACAAAGCTCGCGACGCGCGCATGAAGGCGTTGTCCGATGAGAAGCGCATCAAAGCCATCACGGTGTGCTTCTCTGATCTTGAGGGCCGATTGCACATGCTCGACTACGACAAGAAATTTTTGTTGAAGTCGGCGGACAACCTGACCTTTGACGGTTCTTCCATCCGTGGCTTCTCGCGACAGGCGGAGTCGGACTTGCGGCTGGCCGTGGATTGGGCCGCGTTTTACTACCTGCCCGCCGACATGTTCGGCCCGGGCAAGGTGCTGGTCTTCGGCGATGTGCTGGAAAAAGACGGCACACCGTATCCGGCCGATATCCGCGCGCGGCTGAAGGCCTACACGAAGGAGCTGTTCGAGAAGCAGGGCCTCACTTGCAACGCCGCGAATGAGATCGAGGGCTTTTTATTCAAAGGCCGCCACGCCGAGCAACACTACTTTGAGCATGGCGCGTTCGACTTCGTCAGCACCGGCGGCTACTATCACTCGCTACCCGGCGACCCGCTGCGCACCTTCATCGATGGCGCCGCCGAGGTGCAGCGCGCGATGGGCTTCGCCAACGAGAAAGACCACCCCGAAGTCGCGCCCTCGCAATTTGAGATGAATTACTCGTACACCGAGGCCGGCATCGCCGCCGATCAGATTTTGCTCTACAAACTCATCTGCCGGCAGGTGGCGCAACGGCTCGACGCGACGGCCAGCTTTCTGCCCAAGCCGGTGACGGGCGTGAACGGCAACGGCATGCACACCAACCTGTCGGTGTCGAAGGGCAGCCAGAATCTGTTCTACGATGCGAAAGGCGCAGAGGGACTCTCCGAGTTGGGGTGGCAGTTCATAGACCGCATCCTCACCAGCGCCAACGACATCTGCCTGGTGCTCAACAGCAGCGTCAATTCGTATCGCCGGCTTGACCCGCACTTCGAGGCCCCCAACCAGATCAAGGCCTCGCCCATTGATCGCGGCTCGATGGTGCGCATCCCCATCGGCAACGAGAAGTCGGCGCGCGTGGAAGTGCGCTCGGTCGCGCCGGATGCCAATCCGTATCTGACGATGTATACCGTGTTGCGCACCGGGCTGGAAGGCCCGCTGACGGCCGGTGTCCGCAACCAGGAACGCTATTTGCCGGACAACATCTACACCGCTATCGACAACTTCTCGGGCAGCGCGCTGACTGCCGCGCAGCTCGGCGCCGACGTGCGCGACAAGTTCGCCGAGCTTAAGCTGGCCTCTGCCGACCGATGCCCGCGCCTGCTCGGCGCGCGCATCAAACGCGCCGAGATCATGTTCCACCACGAGGTGACGAACCAGTTCTTGTGGACCCGGTTCTAAAGTTTCTGCGATTGAAATCAACGGGCCTGACCGCACTGGTCAGGCTCGTTTTATTTTCGATTATGCCACCGGCCACACCCGCTCGGCGCGCAATACTGGCTCTTCACGTTCGGGGTCGGTTTCGAGCAGGCCTTCGAGGATGTACGGTCCAGCGGAGGCGGAGATGATGTTGCGGTGCCGACGATACACATCGCCAAAGATGACAACGTCGAGCATGCCGTCCAAATCTTCGAGGGTCATGAAGTAGATGTCCTCACCGCGCGCGGTGCGGCTCTTGCGCCACACTTGCCTCATCCCAGCCACTTTGATCCGCTGGCCGAGGCGCGCCACCGCCTCGACGGTGGTGAGCGTGCCGTTCAATTGCTCTGCCACCAGTTCAAGTGGATGCGCCGACACGCTCGCGCCAAGCAGTTCGTTCTGCGCTATTACTTTCTCCGTTGGCGACCAATCATCTCCGCCCGCATCTTCCACGCCGAAGAGTGCGAACTGGCCCGGCTGCCAGTCTTTGGTCGTGAGTTGTCGCAGCAGGGCCGGAATAATCCCTAACCCATCAAACCCTCCCACCCTCACCAAGTTTTCAACTTCCTGTGCACGCGGGTCAACTCGCACGAGAAAATCGTGCAGTGAGTGGAAGGGTCGCTCACGGAGGATGGATTGCTGCGTGCGCTGCGTGAGGTCGCGCACCTGGTTGAGACCCATGTAAAGATGGGGTGCGCCATTGTCATACACGACGCTAAACTCCTGCCGTGAGTGATTGATATGCGGGGGATGAATCCGCAGGCCCATGCGCCGCGCCTCGGTGAGGTAGACACGCTGCGAGTAGTAGCCGCCCCAATTCGCTAGCACCGCCGCCATGAACTCAGCAGGGACGTGCGCTTTGCACCACGCCGCCCGCCACGCCACGATCGCATACGAGGCCGCGTGCGCTTTCGGGAAACCATAGCCGGCGAAGGCGGCCATCAACTCCCACACCCGCGCGCCGACATCGGGCGGCACGCCGCTGTGTTGTTGCGCACCGGCGATGAAACGCGCGCGCAGAGTCTTCATCCGTTCGCCCGGGTCGAAATGGCTCATCGCCCGCCGCAACAAGTCGGCGTCCGCCATGCTCATGCCAGCCAGGCTATGTGCGATGCGCAGCACTTGCTCCTGATACAAAACCACGCCGAAGGTGTCATCCAACAACGAGGTGAGCGCGGGATGAATGTGCTCGACTTTTTCCTTGCCGAGATGCCGCCGCACGAAGGCAGCCTTCATCCCGCCGACGATGGGGCCGGGGCGATAGAGCGCGAGCGCGGTCATCAAATCATCAATACTCTGCGCGTTGATCTCGCGCAGCGTGGCCCGCATACCGGGGCTTTCAATTTGGAAACAGCCGATGGTGCGCGCAGCCAGCACCAACTCGCGCGTCGCGGAATCCTCATTGGTGATAGAGTCCAACGCGTCCAACGGTTCCCGCCAACGCTGCGGCTCTCGCGTGCGTAGCACTTCGGCCACATCGCCCACCACCGTCAGCCCACGGATGCCGAGCAGATCCATTTTGATCAGGCCGAGTCGTTCGACGGCGTCCATATCGAACTGCGTAATGGTGACGCCGTTGCTTGCGGGTTGCGTGGCGACGCGGTCAGTGATGGGGCCGGGTGTGATGACGACGCCGCCCGGGTGTACCGAAAGGTGGCGCGGCAGTTTGATCAGTTGCGCCGCGTCGTAAAAGATAGCGTGATGCACTGGCGAGCGATAGCGTTCGCGCAACACCGCGAAAGGATCATCGCGTTTCGCGCGTTTGTACTCCGCCGGGTTGCGATACCAATACTCGGGCAAGGCCTCGGCGAGTTCGCTCACTTCTTTCGGCGCGAGGCCGTACGCCTTCGCCACCTCGCGCAGCGCCGAGCGTTCGCGAAAACGTACAATCGTCGCCACCATCGCCACGCGGTCGGCGCCGTACGCGTCGAAGACGTAGCGCAACACCTGCTCACGGCGGCGCGAACACAAGTCGGTGTCAATATCCGGCGGCGTGCTGCGGGCGGGATTCAAGAATCGTTCGAAGTACAGATTGAGCCGCAACGGGTCAGGCGCGGTGAGGCCAAGGCAGTGCGCGACGAGCGACGAGGCCGCCGACCCACGTGAGGAGATGGGCACGCCGGTGCGCCGCGCGTAACCGAGCACGTCCTCCATGATGAGGAAGAGCGGCGCATACCCGCGTTCTCCAATCACACTCAGCTCGTGATCGAGCCGCGCGGTGATTTCCGGTGTCAACTCACCGTAAGCGTCGCGGGCGCCCGCGTACGCTTTCTCGCACAGTACTTTCGGTGCGGTCTGCCCCAGCCGTAATTTGATTTCGGGATAGTGCGGCTGGCCGAGTGGCAATTCAAAGC
>JBQTJD010000959.1:0-2858 GCA_052387475.1 Anaerolineales bacterium
TGGGCGGTCGCGCACCTGATTCAAAAAGATGTGAAGCTCGAAACGGTGCTGCACTTCCCCACGCGCGGGCGCAACCTTTTGCGCGTGCAAGCCGATTTGCTGGCTGCGCACGCGCTCGGTCTGCGCAACCTGTTTGCTACGATGGGCGACCCGACCGCCATCGGTGACTATCCCACGGCGAACGATCAATATGACCTAGTGCCCTCCGGCTTGATCAAACTGGTGAAGCAGAACTTCAACACCGGTGTGGATCACGCCGGGGCGAGGATTGGCTCGCCGACGGCGTTCTTTGTGGGCGCGGCCCTCAACCTGTGCGCGGCGGATGTAAATAAAGAAATCAAGTATCTGCGGAAGAAGATCGAGGCCGGCGCGGACTTTGCGCTGACGCAGCCGGTGTACGAAGTGGAACCGGCCCGCGCCTTTCTGCGCCGCTACGAGCAACTGCACGGCGCGCTGGCGCTGCCCATCATCGTCGGCGTGCTGCCGTTGTACGGCGCGCGGCACGCCACTTTTCTGCACAACGAGGTGCCTGGCATCAGCATCCCCGAAGCCATGCGCGAACGGGTCGCGGCGGCGGGTGAGGCCGGCGCGCAGGAAGGAGTCCGGATTGCGGGTGAGCTACTCGACGAGTTGCGAACGGTGCCGCAGTTGCGCGGCGCGTACCTCATGCCGCCCTTTGGCCGCTACGACCTGGCGGCGGAGATCATTGACCACGTGAAGGCGCGGGTTGGCAGCGGATGATGGTAGCGGATGTAACGGATGGTTTTCGTAGAGACGCCGTCGCGGGCGCAACAGTCGTTGCGCCGCTTACGTGGGGCATCTCCTTTAATGTGGGGATATGTGTTGCTATCGTTTCAGCCACGCGCCCAACAGCCGCCCGCATTCCGCAAGCAATTGCGCAGCGTGTTCATATTGGCCCCTCGACCACAAATTCAATTCGACGCAAACACGCGCCCAGTGCTTGAGTTGCGCGAGCCGCACATCGGCCTGTGTGAGCAGCGCCCGCCGTTCACCCGCTTTGGCCTTGCCCGCCGCGATCAGCAAATCCTGAAATGCCAACGCCGTCATCTGGATGTGCGCGGCCAACCCAAAACGATGGGCGCGCGGAAACTTGTGCGTCTGCGGGATGAGCCACAGCAACAGCAAGTGCGTTTTGGCAAACAGCGGCGACTCGTTCGCAATCATCCTATCCCCCGGAGAACTGTTCGGCGCAAGCCGTAAGTGTTGCCGTAGCGCGCATGATTGACCCAGCCGCGCACCGAAGCGCCAAGTTGGGCAAAGGTCACGCGCCCGGCGGCCCAGCCCCGCCATTGGTCTCTGAGCCGCCGCCGAAAGTTCAACGCATTGCGTCGTTTGAGCCGCCGATGGGTGGGGAACACGCGAAACCCCAGAAACGGGATGCCCTCAGCGACGGGTGAAACCTGCGCCCGCGCCTCGTGCAGGGTAAGGCGCAGTTGCACGAGTTGTTCGATGAGTATCGCGCGCCATTCCCAAAGTTGCCCTTTGTCATTACCAAACAACAACAGATCATCAACGTAGCGCACGTAGCCCGCACACTTCAAGTCCCGTTGCGCAAAATGATCAAAGCCGTTGAGATAGACGTTGGCCCAAAACTGGCTGGTGAGGTTGCCGATGGGCAGACCGCGCGGTCGTTCCGCCGCGAATAAGTCGTCAGCGGGAAAGTACACCATGTCGTAGGCCTCGCTCAGCACGCCGATGCCCGAAGCGAGGATGCGGCCACACAACTCCAGCGTGGGCCGGTCGGTGAGGCGCCGGGCCAGCGTATCGAGCAACAAGGCATGGTCAACGGAAGGAAAAAACTGTTTGAGATCGCACTGCAAGACGTAACGAAACCGGCGCGCGAATTGCTGGCACCGATCCAGCGCGCGATGGGTGCCCTTGCCCACGCGGTTGGCGTAGGTGTCGAAGATGAAGCGCCGTTCCCAGATCGGCTCGATGACGCGGATCAGCGCGTGGTGAACGACCCGGTCGCGAAAGGGCGCGGCGGAAATCAACCGGCGCTTGGGGTCGTGGATGTAAAAGCTGTGATATGGCCCCGGTTGATAGGTGAGTGAGCGGAGTTCAGATTGCAGTTGCAATAACTCCTGTTCCTGCTCGCGGGCAAAGGCCGCTGCCGGCGGCAGGCAGCGCTTGCCGCGCCGGGCGGCGCAATAGGCCGTGTATAGATTCTCAAAACTGCACAGGGTTGGGTAAAGGCGCGAATAGGTCTTCATCAATGGCGAAGTGAAGCGGGTGGGCGGTGGCCCCGCCGCAACGTTCCAGCGCGGCGCGTTGGCCGCGTGTACCAGAGGCGGCGGGGCCGGGTTGATATTTGCCCTGTGTTGCCACAGGCCAGGGCGCAACCGCGCTGTCTCTCGTTGGGGGCCGCGGCCGGCGTCCGTAAACGCACGGCATTACTGGCGAACGCTGAGAGGCATGAGCCGGCCCCACCACCACCCGAAAACCGTTGTCATTGTTCTGGTTATGCGGGTCGTTCCTGTTGCGGTTGGCGACGTGCGCGTTCCTACGATTGTTGTTCCACGCGCCGCCGCGCAGGGCGAGCTGCCGGTTGGCCCTATGGGCAAGCCGCCGGGCGTTACAACGCGGAGGTCAACGATGCCCACGCAGAAATGAATTGCAAGCTTGATGCCAAACGTTTCGCGGCTGGGGGCGAAGCCCCCAGACCCCCACAGAAGGCAGCAAACAGGAAACAGAAGACAAAGGCTAACGAGAGACAGGAGCCGGCCCCACCACCACCCGAAAACCGAAGCCATCGTACAGGTAATGCGGGCCGTCCCCGACGCGGTAGGCGACGAGCGCGCCCCCACGATCGAAGAACCACGCGCCGCCGCGCAGGG
>JBQTJD010000960.1:0-2946 GCA_052387475.1 Anaerolineales bacterium
TGCATCAGCCGCCGCTGCCCGCGCCAGAAATCGCCCTCGCCGGTGAACTCGTTATCCTGCGCGAAGACTTTCAAAATCTCCATGCCAAACGGCTGTTTGATGTAGTTGCGGTTGTTGTCCTGCAGCACGTGCTTCACCGCATCCGGATGATAAATGACGTAGCCGGGATTTGGCCCGAAGCGGATGTGGACGACGTCGCCATACTCGCGGCCCAACCGATCAAATAACCCGATGGCGTCGCGGCGAAACCCCTGCATCACACCGAGCAATGGGTGCTGCCGCGCGCTCGGCGGGCGTTTCAGTGTGGCGGGTGGGGTGGCAGTGAGAGTGGTCATGGGGTAACTCCTGAGCAGGCACAGTAAGGATACCACTGGGAATACGCGTTGACCGAGGTTGTGCATTCGCCCTAAATGGGGCTTGTGCTATGATTTCAAGCGAAAGGTTTGTATGTCATGAATCGGGAAGAGACCATCAGCCTGCTGGCTCAACATCAAGCTGATTTGGCGCGCCTCGGCGTCAAATCATTGGCAGTCTTTGGCTCGGTCGCCCGAGGTGAAGCCCGCTCCGACAGCGATGTGGACGTGTTGGTTGAATTTGTAGGCCGCGCAACTTTCGACGGCTACATGCAGATCAAATTCTTCTTGGAAGGGTTGTTGGGGCGCAGGGTGGATTTGGTGACGCGTCGTGCGCTGAAGCCGCGCCTCGCTCAACGGGTGGAACGAGACGCCATCTATGTCGCGTGACTCTGATTTGCGCCTGGACGATATTCGTTCAGCCTGCGCGAAAATTTTGCGCTATACCGCCGGCCAGACCTTCGACCAATTCGTCGGGGATGAAAAACGGTTGATGCCGTGATGCATAATCTTGAAATTATTGGCGAAGCTGTCAAACACTTACCTGACCAATTCCGTAGTCGTTACCCTGAAACTGAATGGCGGAAAATCGCGGGCTTGCGCGATATCGTTGTTCACGAGTATTTCGGCGTTGATCCGGAAATTATGTGGGATGTAGTGCAAACTCGCATTGCTGAACTACACACCCAGGTTGAGCGAATGCTGGCCGACACCGCCAACGACACCTGACAAATCACCATGCTCGCCAAAGTGTACTCGTGCGCGGTGGTGGGCCTCGAGGGGTCATCACGCGAGATGGGTCTTGAATTACAGATTGGCTGTCAGCTGCTACGCCCTAAGTCAGGATTTCTGTAGGTCTTGTTGTAGCGGCGGACCTCCCTGATCGCCTCTCCAATACGCCCGCACCTTTCGAAGAAACTTGGGCGGCGCAGGCCCAGTCGGTCCATCACCTCCTGCCCTTGCTCGACGAAAACAGCGCCGTCCGGAAAGATGATGGTCGGCACCGAGAGATGGCCATCCGCCAGCTGGCGCAGTTCGGCCTGGAAACGCGGTTCACCTTCCAGGATGTCGCGCCACTCGAACTCAATACCACTTTCCCGCAAACATCGTGCGAGCAAGACCGCCTGGCCACAGTTCTGGCGGCCATACACGATAAGTTTTCCCTGGTCAGCCTGAGCGTCCATGAGTCATTGTGTCCTTTCTGGGTTGATGAACCCGACAGATCCATCGCCGCTCCAAGCCAGATAAGCTTCACACCCGCGGTAGTAACACTTGATGGCCAGGTGCATGAGCGTGAATAACCAGGCGATCAGTTGATGCAACGCATTCGGTTTCGCGGTCATGACAAGCTTCTTTCGGTTCTCAATGGGTTCACAATCATCCCAAAGCCCATCGGTACTATGGGGCAGATACCCCCGCTTCTGTCCGCACAGCCTGGACGATTCGTTGGATCGCGTCGATCACCACCTCGGGTTGATCCGCGAAGCTGTGGTCACTTTCTTTCGCGACAAGGTGTGTGCTGTTCGCTGAAAGACCAGCGAGGTCGTCTTGCATATCCTGCCAGGCTCGGTCAAGGCGTTGTCGAACTTCTAGCGGGAAGCAGTCCGGCCATTCTGCACGACCGGCAGTGAGGACGACCAACGGCAGATAGCCCAGATTTCGCTCCACGGCACGAACCTCATCGGCACTCGCGTCGAAATCCAGATTAATTTGAGGAATCAGATGCGGCCCCTGCAGTTCTGCGCGGTAGTCCTTCAGCGCCTGACAATCGCCCGCCGTCTGGGGAGGCAACGCTGCCAGGAAGCGCGCGGTCTGATCTTCATGCGAAGAATCAAGGAGCACCATGCCCTCGACCTCGTCTGGATACGCGTTCTTAAACAGTCGCGTGATATAGCCGCCAACAGAGAACCCGACCAGCACAAATGGACCCATCACTTGGGCGCCCTGTAATAGCGTATACGCATTGTTCGCAATCTGTTCCGACGTGAGCGGATCTGGGCTACGACCAATGTGATCAAACGTGCATGCACGCGTGAAGTGAGTCAGCTCTGCTTGCACTGGTTTCCAGCCGGCTGCTCGTCCGCCGAGTAGCAAGACGATTGGGCTGCCCTCCCCGCTGCACTCCATCATGAATTGATAATCGCCCATGGTCAGAGTCTGGGTGAGGATGTTAGTAATGGGCGTGACGGATATTGCCAGCGGCACGGAGGTGGCTGTAGCTGACTGCGTGGGAGCTGCTCCAATAGCCGTCGGCAGAGCTGGGGTAGCTATGAGCGGGATTGGCGTTGATGTCGGCGGCGGTTCTGGTAGGGGTGCTGTGCACCCAATAGTGAGCGACACAACCAGTCCAAGGCAAGCCAGGCGTTGTAGTAACCTCTGGTGCTTCATGATGACCTCCTTTTAGCTCCTCACACCATGAAAGTGCTGCCGTGCGACGCACTGCCAGAGTGCGTCGCACGTTTTAACGTTATAGCTAGAGCGCTGATCACAGCATCTGATGGACGAACCCACCGCCGCTGCCAGCGCTCGCAGCAGCGGCCACCGCTCGCGCCAACAGTAGGACGAAGGGCAGAATACAGCCCAGCGCGATGAG